>JAEZZE010000390.1 GCA_023418755.1 Bacillota bacterium
CATGAGCGGAACGCCGCTTTTGGAGGTCGACGCGGACTGTCCGAACAAATACGGCATCAGTCTCAGCTTCAGCTTCGTAAAGAAGCGAAGCACGTCGACGGCCTCTTCGTCATAGATCCAAGGTACGCGATAGGATGTGCTTCCATGCAGCCTGCTATGGCTGGACAACAACCCGAACTGGACCCAGCGTTTGTACAGATCCGGCGGCGAGCTTTGCTCGAAGCCGCCGATATCGTGGCTCCAGTAGCCGAAACCAGACAAACCTAGAGATAAACCGCCGCGCAGGCTCTCGGCCATCGACTCGTACGTTGCTTCGCAATCTCCGCCCCAGTGAACGGGGAACCGCTGGCCGCCGGCCGTCGCCGAACGGGCGAATAGAACGGCCTCTCCTCTGCCTCGCCTCTCCTCCAGCAATTCGAATACGGTTTGATTGTAGAGCTGCGTGTAATAATTGTGCATTTGGTGAGGATCGGAGCCGTCGTAGTAGACGACGTCGGTCGGAATGCGCTCGCCGAAATCGGTTTTGAAACTGTCGACGCCCATGTCGAGCAGCGCGCCGAGCTTTTCCTTGTACCAGCGGCAAGCCTCGGGATTCGTAAAATCGACGATTCCCATGCCGTACTGCCACAAATCCCATTGCCATACGCTGCCGTCCGGACGTTTCAACAAATAACCTTTATCCATGCCCTCGTCGAAAAGAGCGGAGCGCTGGGCGATATAGGGATTGATCCAGACGCAAATATGCAGACCGCGGGCTTTGAGCCGCCTCAGCATGCCCGCCGGATCGGGAAAGACCCGCTCGTCCCATTCGAAATTGCACCACTCGTATTCCTTCATCCAGAAGCAGTCGAAGTGGAAGACGGCAAGCGGCAGGTCCCGGGCCGCCATTCCTTCGACAAAGCCGGTTACGGTTGCCTCGTCGTAGTCGGTCGTAAAGGAGGTCGACAGCCAGAGACCGTACGACCAAGCCGGCGGAAGCGCCGGTTTTCCCGTCAGGGAGGTATAGCTTCCGAGCACGTCCTTGAGCGTATTTCCACCGATCAGGTAATACTCGAGCTGTTCGCCTTGAACGCTGAATTGCGCCTTCGATACCGTCTCCGAAGCGATTTCGAAGGAAACCCGTTCCGGGTGGTTGACGAATACTCCGTAGCCGCGATTCGTCACATAGAACGGAACGTTTTTGTACGCCTGCTCGGACGCGGTTCCCCCGTCTTCGTTCCAAATATCCACGACCTGACCGTTTTTGACGAACGGGGTGAATCGTTCCCCGAGCCCGTACACCGCTTCTCCTACCCCTAGCGAAAGCTGTTCGCGGAAGAAGTGGACTCCGTCGTCGCTTTGTACGTAAGCGGTCGAGCGGGTTCCGCTGCCGGTCAGTCTCCTGTTCTTATAGCGATACGTGATTTGGACCGGATGTTGCTTCGTTACGGTAACGGACGTATCCCCGCTAGTCAGGCTGACGAAGCTTTCGTTATTCTCGATGATTACCGGCGCGTTGCCCGCCTGAAGCAGATCAAAGGTTGAAGGACCTTGGCGAACCTTCCCTTTATGATGATAGAACTTCGCCCGAATGATTTCGGGCAGCGGGGAGGAGAACTCCATCGTCAACAGCGGTTCGTTAAGCGTATTGCCGCGATGCTCGAGCGCGCGACGGGTGGCGTATACAATGATGGATCGGGTCCCGACCCGCACGTCATGGACTTCGTAAGGACTATGCAACGTATACCCTTTTCTGGTCATCCAGTAACCATCCGTGAATTTCACGTTTGTCATCTCCTGTCCATGTGGATTAATATAGCTTTTAATGATAGTTTAGTGATATTTGACTTGATAATCTTGCACTAAACTGCTCATAAATAACAAAATCATGATCCGGAGAGACGAAAATGGACTTGAGGCTGCTTAAGGAGGACCGCCGGCACGGGACCCCGCAATTTCCGTTTGCCGTTTACTATATGGAATGTCGGGCGGACGGAACGGTGCTGGATAATCATTGGCATGAAGAGGCCGAATTTCTATGGGTGGAGAGCGGACAAGCAACGTTTCAGATCGGGCTCTCCACGTATGAGCTTCGCGCGGGGGATCTCATTTTCGTGCCCGGAGGAGAGATTCACGGCGGATTCTCGAAAGAAGGGAGCTCATGCTCCTATAAAGCCGCCGTGTTTCACCTGGATTGGCTATCCGAATGCAAGGACGGGATATCCGCTCGATACGTCAATCCGCTTAGAAGCGGGGAGGCGGCGATTCCTTTGTTTTACGACAGGGAGACCAATTGGGGAAGACAGGCGCTCGTTCGGTTAAATCGAATGTTCCTGGCGTTCGAGTCGGGCGGCGAAGCACGGGAGCTAAGGATCAAGGCGGAACTTTATTCTCTATTAGCCGATCTCATCGAATGCGGACAGTGGCAGCGCGCGGCTCCCGGTCGTCCGGTGAGCGCATACGCCGTAGATCGTTTGAAGGCCGCCGTCGCTTACATGGAAGCGCACTTCGCTCAGCCGTTGACGGTACCGACGCTGGCGGAAGTCGCGGGCTTGAGTGCCGGACATTTTAGTCGAATGTTCAAAATCGTCATGCGCAAGACGCCGATGGATTACTTGAATCAGTATCGGCTGCGGCATGCCGCCCAATTGCTGCAAAATACGGATTGGACCGTCGCGGAAGTGGCGCTGGAGTCCGGGTTGACGAATTTCAGTTATTTCAGCAAAAAGTTTAGCGCGGCGCACGCATGTACTCCGTCGCAATTTCGCAAAAAATTTAGGAGCCTTTAAGGTTTAATTCTAAAAATCTGGTATAGTGAATGAATGATTGTCCATAAAACGAGGGGGAATTGTTGGAATGAGCGACAACAACGAAAAGGATCTACAAGATAAGGAAGATCAGCAATCGACAAATGAAGCGATCGAAAAGGAGCTGGAAGAAGCAAATCTTCCGCAGTCGTCGATCGAGCTCGGCAAAGCGGACGGGGAAGTTTCGTCGAACGTCGGAACGCCGGCTTTTGCAGGCGCGGCCGGCGAGGCGGCTTCGGCCCGCGGCTCTTCCGCCATCATCGTCCCATGGGCGATCGCGGTTATCGCGATTGCCGCGCTCGTATTCGTCCTGATCCGCAATACGTCGGGGGGAGCAGGCAATGAAACGATCGGGAAAATGGACGGCTATACGATCAAAAAGGCGGATGTATACGACGAGCTGAAAAATCGGCTGGGCAACGATCAATTGACTGCCCTGGTCGACGAGATCGCCCAAACTAAAATTATCGAGCTCGAATTGGAGAAAGCCGGCGTTGCGGTGAGCGACGAAGAGGTTAATCGCGAGCTGGAAAACTTCAAAAAAGCTTACGGGTTCGAGACGGACGAGGATATGTCCGCCGCATTGATCCAGGCCGGAATGTCCCTGGATGATCTCAAGAACTCGCAAATATTGCCGAGTCTGAAAATCAAGCTGCTGTTCGAGAAATCCCATCCCGCAACCGAGGATGAACTGAAGACGTATTTCGAAGAGAATAAAGACTCGACTTTCGCTACGACTCCGAAAGAAGTAAAAGCTTCGCATATTTTGGTGGAAACGAAGGAAGAGGCCGATGCCGTGTTGACGGAATTGAACGGCGGAAAGGATTTCGCGGCGTTGGCGAAGGAGAAGTCGCTGGATCCGGGCTCTAAGGAGCAAGGCGGAGACCTCGGATTTTTCGGCCGCGGGATCATGAACCAGCGGTTCGAGACGGCCGCGTTCGCGCTCGCCAAAGGCGAAACGAGCGAAGTCGTAGAGGCGGACAACGGCTTCCATATTATCAAGGTGACCGATATCCGCGAAGCGGTCGTACCCGAATACGATACGGTGAAGTCGGACGTTAAAGACGAGTATTATAACGAAAAGATGGGGATGGAAGCGGTCGCTTGGCTTGCAACGCTCAAGACGGACCGTAACTATAAGAACTTGGTCGTGGAAGAACCGGAAACCCCGGCGCCGGTCGCGTCGGCACCGGCAAGTCCGGAAGCTTCGCAAGAAGCGCAGTAATACGTCGACAATCCTGACAGCCGTCCATTCCTTGCGGGAGGGGCGGCTGTTCTTGATCTCAAGGATCTAAAATTTTTAACTTTACCTTAAGTCTTCCTTAAGAAGTGTAAAACCTGCGGCCCAACTGAGGACAGAAAGCAGAAGGATGCGATATAGTGGGAAGGATAAGGGAGACGATCCATCCCGCAATGCGAACCGAAGGAGCAGTTCGAACGATGTCCAAATCCATTCTTATTGTCGACGACGACCGCGAAATCGCCAACTTGATCGATATTTACCTGCGCAACGAAGGCTTCGATACCGACCAGGCGCATGACGGAGAAGAGGCTCTGAGCAAGCTGCAAAACCGGAGCTTTCATCTGCTCGTGCTCGATATCATGATGCCCAAAATGGATGGGATGGAAGTGTGCAGGCGCGTCCGCGAGACCGCGTCGATTCCGATCCTCATGGTGAGCGCCAAAGCGGAAGATATGGACAAAATACTTGGCCTGATGACCGGGGCGGACGATTATGTCGTCAAGCCGTTTAATCCGCTAGAATTGGTCGTGAGGGTCAAGACGCTGCTAAGACGCGCGTACCAATACGGAGCGCAAGCCGCGTCCGCATCCGAGGAAGACGGCACGATCAAAATCAACGAGCTTACGATCAGCAAAACGACTCATTCCGCCGAAGTCGACGGACGAGCCATCCATCTGACTTCGACTGAATTCGGCATATTGCACCTGTTGGCGAGCAATCCCGGACGGGTGTATTCAGCGGAGGAAATTTTCCAGCAGGTATGGAAAGAAAAATATTTCGAATCCAACAACACCGTCATGGTTCATATCAGCAAATTAAGGGACAAGCTTGAACAGGAAATGGGACGGAAGCTGATCACGACCGTATGGGGGGTAGGCTATAAAATTGAGATCTAGCATCGCGGCCCGCATGGCGTGGAGACTCGTATGGCAAATCGTGATCAGCGCGATCCTTTCGGTAATCACTTGCTACCTGTCGATTATTATTCTGGAGAGAATGACCCGGGACAACTACTCCCAGCGTTCTTTTCTCCGCGGAGTATACTACACGTTCGGCGAGACCCCGCTTATTCTGCTAGGTTGCTTCGTTTTGTTCATCATTTACATGGTTTTGCTTAACTGGAGACGATTCAGCTACTACGACAAACTGAGTCAATCCGTCGAGCATATCGCGCTCAAAGGGAATTTCGACGATCAAGTACCGGTCAAGATGAACAACGAGGTCTCCCTGCTGGCCTATAATTTGAACCTGCTCGTGTTGGAGCTTAAACGGTCGCTTGACGACGAGAGAAAGGCGGAGCAGACGAAGAACGAGCTGATCACGAACGTTTCGCATGATCTGCGTACGCCTCTTACTTCGATTATCGGGTACTTGGGACTGATCGAGCAAGACCGCTATCGGGATGAGGTAGAATTGCGTCATTACGTGCAAGTCGCCTATGCCAAGTCGGAGCGGTTAAACGTTCTGATTCAGGACTTATTCGAATATACCCGAATGAGGCACGATGTCATTCCGTTGAAGCGTCAAGCTTTTAACCTCGTCGAAATGATGAATCAGTTGCTTGTCCACTATCGCTTGTCGCTGGAAACGGCCAAGATGACAGGGAAGCTGATCTCTAACGTTAACGAATTGCAAATCGAGGGAGATCCGGATAAGCTGGTGCGCGTATTCGAGAATCTGCTCATAAACGCGATTAATTACGGAGCGTCCGGGGGGAAAGTCGACATCTATTTGAACAAGTTGAACGAAGCGGTGGTCGTAGAGGTGGTCAATTACGGAGAAGCGATACCCGATACGGATTTGTCGCATTTGTTCGAACGCTTCTACCGCGTGGATAAGTCGAGGACGGAGCGCCAAGGCGGATCCGGACTGGGTTTGGCCATTGCTAAAGGTATCGTGGATAAGCACGGAGGCACCATAACGGTAACAAGCGACGGCGATAGTACGAACTTCCGCGTACGGCTTCCATTGACTCAGCCTTCGCTTTTGGCGCAACCTCCCTCCGAACAACCGTCTTAAGAGAATCTTATGATTTGTTTTCAAATTGTTTAAAAAAATTCCGTTACACTGTACGTAATAGGGGCGTTCAGTCGGAGTTCATAACGAAGCTGCCCGATGCGAAGGCGGTGTGGAAGCTTTGTACGATGTTGTTAGCGTCGGCGCTGACCGGATTCTCGATGACGAGAATGACAGGACTACGAATGAGGCAATAGGCGTTCCGCGTGCTTCGCGTTCAGCGAAGCCGGGTATAGGGCAATGACGGTCTTAGGAACGGGTTATACGAGGGAGATTATTAATATGAAGGACTATGGTAATCGAGTGGAGTCGTTGAGATCGGTCGAAGTGCTTTGTTATTCTCTATGCGTTCATATTTTGGTTGAGGAAGCTCTGGCTTGGAACGCATCCCGGTTGGCATTGATCGATCTGTTTCAAGACGAGAACTTCGGAAGCTTGGATGAGCAAGCGCAATATCGGTTAGTTCGCAAGAAGGCCATCGCAAGGGCAATGGAGCTGGCTGCAAGAAAAACGGCGACGAGGTAACATGAGGAAAAAACGAGGCATAGGCCCTGTCACCCTAGGGGGAAAGAGCCTGATTTAACGTTATCGGCGCGGCGAATCAACCGAGTTCGCGTCCTGAGAGTTGCCGTCGTTCGTTTGAGGCGTCCTCTGAGGCCTGGGCGGGCGCGGTACTTTCGGACGGAAACGCGAGGACAGGTAATTATGCTTGCGGTCCCGGAAGAAAATCCAGCCGCCGATAAATCCGATGCCAACCAGAAAGAGGATGGCTCCGCCGATAAACATTCCCCAAGAGAAATCAGGGGAGGTAATGTTAATGTCGCCAATTTTCGCGAAATAGTCGTATACTGCATCTTTCATGAGCAAGAAGCCATAGGCGGCCGCAATACCGGGGATAACGAGCATCAGTATGGCGATTAGCCGCTGAATAAGCAGTTTCATAGGATGATGAAGTCCTCCTTCCCATCTCCTAATCATACCTACTTTCTAGGGATTTGTCCATGAATGCGTATCCAATTCCTCTTACACGCTCTTTTGGGTTTTCGCCCGCTTTTGCCGCTATCCCGTTTAGTCAGGAAACCACCTTCGATGTAAGCCAAAGAAACGCCGCCCTTTAGCCGCTATCCCGTTCGCTCAGTAGCCTCCCACTTGTTAGTCCCCTCAAAATTGCCTCCCTTGTAAAAGTACCCTCCACTGTAAAAATGCGTAAAAGTGCCTTCATTGTAAAAGTGCCTACACTGTAAAAGTGCCTTCATTGTAAAAGCACCTTCATTGTTATAGAGACCTATTGTTAAGTACCGACCGCCATTAGTCCAGTGAACCTCCCGTTAGTTCAAAGCCGATGTCTGGGGTAGGACGTTCTTGGAATTCCGTCTGTTCCGATCTTCCATTCCGATCCTGCTTATTCCGCTCCTTATTATTTCTATCCTGCTTATTCCGATCCACCTTGCTCCGATCCCCTCCTATACCGATCCCCCCTATACCGATCCTCTATTTTTCTCTATTTGCGGGTATCCCCACGACTCAGAGTCTGGTTAGCTGGCGTCGCAAATTCAATAATTCACCTCCTTCGCGAATGCAAAAACTAAAATCTACAAATTATAGTTTACCAAATAATGACTCCAGATAAGCCGGAAGTTTTGCTGGGATATCCCCTTCATTCAGTTCAATTGTCAATTTTGATAGGGATCAGAAAATAGCAGTTTTGGAGTTAGTCGCTTTTAGAGAAGTGAAAAAGATTATCCCGTTTGATAAGTCGAATTCCTTGTAGAACGGGGCAGTCTGGTCGAGCGGTTGGCGACTCTGGCCCTCGTGAGTTCAGGATAAGTAATCGTTGGAGAGTGAATGCAATCGGCGAGTAATTGGATGTATAAGGAGGGGCGGCTGCGATTGTAATAATAACAAAATTGATAAAGATATGCCTGCAGATGCTTGGGGCCGATGCCCAAAAACGTTCTGGCGATCCACCACGTCACGTCGTAACCCATCCAGGCTAGTTTTTTGTTCATGTCGCGTCCGTATCTTCGGGTGACGATCGTATTTTTCGTATCAGATGGGTTCACATGCTCGCGAATAAAAGGAGCCGTATCCGGACAATCGTACTTGTCTTTTAACGGAATTTTCGATTGAAGTTTAATAATTATGGGACTCAAAGAGCCATTGTTTGAATCGGAAGCGCCGACGAGCAGGGGCTGCTCTTGTTTGTGCCAGTCTGAGGTGGGACTCAAGCGCTTGCAATAGATTGTATCCGAAACGCGTACGATTCCCGAGAGGAGCCTGTTTGATTCCTTTAGGGCCATGGCACGGCGAATTTTATGGCAGATAAGCCAAGCTGTTTTATAGGTGACGCGTATGGCTTCGGAGAGCTGGCGAGCATTGATGCAGCGTGGTTGGGCATGAAGGTAAATCGCCTGGAACCAGCGGTGGAGGGGAGTTCGGCTTCCTTCCATGATGGTGCCGGCGATCAAAGATGTCTGAGTATGGCAAGATCGACATTCGTACAGCGGAATTCGGCGGGTAGAAATGAAATAAAAGTGAGGATGGCCGCAACGCGGACAACGGTACCCCTCGGGCCACTTCAATTCGAATAGATGCGGGAAACAATCCGTTTCTTCCTTAAAGACGGAGCAAAACTTTTGAAATTTCTCTGCGGCTTCTTTCTGGCTCATAAAAATCCCCTCCCAACCGTCTTTTCGAACTCCTGCTCCCTGACTCTATTATACCAAACATACGTTCTTATTCAACCATATTTTAGAATATTTTGAGGGTTAATTTGGACGAGAGGCTCGGATAAGACGGCATCCAAAAAGCGGTAACCAAGAGCTGTTCATAAGCCCGCTCTTCAGTTTCCGGGACACCGACAAAGTGTGAAGAGGGAAGGTTGCAGAAGGAGCAACTGACTAGACGGGATACCGACAAAGTGAGAAAGAGGGAAGGTTCCAAGAGGAGCAACTGACTAGACGGGATACCGACAAAGTGCGAAAGAGGGAAGGTTGCAGAAGGAGCAACTGACTAAACGGGATACCGACAAAACGGAGACGCCGAACGATGCTTAGGCACTGAGAAAATTGAAGGGGTAATCGCCAATTTATAAGGAAAACGGTAGGTCCAAATGGAGAAAGGAGAAGGACTGATTGAAGGGGATACCTGCAAATGCGCGGAAATCGGTTTGAGGTCCGACTTTGTTCCGCTCGCAAAAAAAAGGTACAATGGGAACGTGAGCTTACATACGGAGGGGAAACTATGCCAATCGAAGTCGATGTCGCCGTCTTGGGCGGAGGGCCGGGAGGCTATACGGCCGCGGTGAAGGCTGCGCAAGCCGGTCTCAGCGTCGTCGTGATCGAAAAAGACAAGCTGGGGGGGACTTGCCTGCACAGAGGCTGCATTCCTAGCAAGTCTCTGCTGAGAAGCGCCGAAGTTTACGCGACGATCAGTGAAGCCTCATCCTACGGAATTCAATTGCCGGAAGGCGCTGCATCCATAGATTGGAATACGGTGCTGAGTCGCAAGGACCGTATCGTAGATCAGCTTCACAAAGGTTTGAAGGCTTTGATGAAGCAACACAAAATCGAGGTCGTCAACGGAAGCGGCCGCATTATCGGACCATCGATCTTCTCGCCGAGGAGCGGCGCGATCGCGGTCGAGCTGGCGGACGGGGAGTCGGAAACGGTCGTGCCCAAAAACGTCGTCATCGCGACGGGGTCTCGACCAAGAAAACTCGAGGGACTCGACTATGACGGCGAACGCATCGCGACAAGCGACGAAGCGCTCGCTTGGACGAGCCGACCATCTTCCATCCTCATCGTCGGAGGCGGAGTCATAGGAGTCGAATGGGCGTCGATGCTCAGCGATTTCGGGACGAAGGTGACGATCGTCGAAGCGGAGGAACGGCTGCTGCCGACCGAGGACAAAGATATCGGCTCCGAAATCGAGAAGGCACTGAAGAAGAGAGGCGTCGTCATTCATACGGGAGTCTCCATTCAAACGGACAGCTGCCGCGTATCGGAACAGGAGATCGAGATTCAGGCTTCGTCGTCGAAAGGCGATGCGATCTCGATCGGCGCCGAGAGAATGCTCGTGTCCGTAGGCAGAATCGGAAACGTCGAAACGCTAGGACTGGAGAATACCGACATTAAGGCGGAGAAGGGCTTTATTAAAGTGAATCCCCGTACCCTGCAGACGGGGGAATCCCATATTTACGCGATCGGAGACTGCATCGGAGGCGTTCAGCTGGCGCACGCGGCCATGCACGAGGCGGCGGCGGCGATCGAGCATCTGACCGGAAATAACCCGTTCAGGGCGGCCGACCGCGACATCCCGCGCTGTATCTATTCCCGGCCCGAGGCGGCTGCAATCGGCTGGACGGAGGAGAGCGCCAGAGCGGAAGGCTTCCAAGTGCGCACGGCCAAGCTGCCGTTGCGAATTTTAGGCAAAGCGCTAGTGTACGGGGAGAGCGACGGCTTTGCCAAAGTGGTCGCGGACTCCGCGACGGGAGATCTGCTTGGCGTACATCTGGTCGGGGCCCATGCGACGGAGCTGATCGCCGAGGCTTCGCTCGCGAAGCTGCTGGATGCCATTCCGTGGGAGATCGGGCGAACGATCCACCCCCATCCGACGTTGTCGGAGGCGATGCAGGAAACGATGCTCGCGCTTGAAGGCCATGCGGGGCACGCCTGATCGCGATCGGTATCAGAAGGCTCAACCCGGAGGATTTCGCATCCTTCCGGCGCCGAACGAAGGTCCCCTTACGGGAAATTGTTCGGCGCAGCGGGTTGGGCGTTTCTTTTTGCTTGCGAGGGGAGTATAATAAGTATTAACTCCAAGTATTAAGACCAGGTTATAAAACTAAACCAAAAGCAGGAGGACGCGCCCATGATGCACACTGGTTCCGTCCAGCGAACGCTTCGTCACGCCGAGCTTGGCCTTACGGACGAACGCGTAGTCGACATGTACAAGACGATGATGCTCGCCCGCCGTTTCGACGAACGCGGGCAATTGCTGCAGCGCGCCGGCAAAGTCAATTTTCATATCTCCGGAATTACTCAAGAACCGTCTCAGGTCGCGATGGGATTCGCGATGGATTTGGAACACGATTGGTTTCTTCCCTACTACCGGGATTACGGCTTCGTGCTATCGGTCGGCATGACGGTCAAGGATTTGATGCTGTCGCTGTATGCCAAGGGAGAAGACCCAAATAGCGCAGGCCGCCAAATGCCCGGACATTTCGGGTCCAAACGGCTGCGCATCGTGACGGGATCCAGCCCCGTGACGACTCAGGTGCCTCATGCAGCCGGATTCGCGCTGGCCGCCAAGATGCGGGGAGAGCCGTCCGTGGCGGTCGTCACGTTCGGGGACGGTTCGAGCAATCAAGGCGATTTTCACGAAGGGTGCAATTTCGCCGGAGTCTATCAGCTTCCGGTTATTTTCGTATGCGAGAACAATCAATACGCCATTTCGATGCCGCTCGCGAAACAGACGAGAGGGCGAATCTGCGATCGGGCGCTGGGCTACGGGTTTCCCGGCGTGCGGGTAGACGGCAACGATCCGTTGGAGGTCTACCGCGTATTCAAGGAAGCGCGGGCTCGCGCGGCTTCAGGCGAAGGGCCGACCCTGATCGAGATCATGACGTACCGGGTAACGGCTCACTCGACTTCGGACAACGATTTGGCCTATCGAACCAAAGAGGAAGTGGATCTGCATAAGGCCAAGGACGGGGTGCCGGTATTTCAGAAATATCTGATCGAATCCGGCCTGTGGTCGGAGGAGAAGGAAGCGGCGCTGCAGGCCGAAATTCGAGCGACGATCGACGAGGCGAACGAATATGCGGAGAAAGCGCCGTTTCAACCGACGGAGGATGCTTTCCGTTACGTATACGCAGAGGATAACGGGGAGGGTTAAGGATGCCGGTAATCGAATATATAGAAGCCATCAGGCTCGCGATGAAGGAAGAGATGGAGCGGGATATCGACGTCTTCGTCATGGGGGAGGACGTTGGGCTCAAAGGCGGGGTGTTCGGAACGACCAAGGGGCTGCAGCAGCAGTTCGGAGAGCTTCGCGCTTTGGATGCTCCGCTCGCCGAATCCGCGATCGCCGGCGTCGCGATCGGAGCGGCGATGGCCGGGATGAGGCCGATCGCCGAAATGCAGTATTCGGATTTCATGTTCCCCGCGACGAACCAGATCATTTCCGAAGCGGCCAAAATCCGTTACCGTTCGAACAACGACTGGGATTGTCCCGTCGTGATTCGCGCTCCGATCGGCGGAGGCGTATTTGGAGGGCTGTATCATTCGCAGTGTCCGGAGTCGGTGTTCTTCGGAACGCCCGGCCTCAAGATTGTCGCACCCGCTACGGCTTACGATGCGAAAGGACTGCTCAAGGCGGCCATCCGGGATCCGGACCCGGTCATTTTCTTCGAAAACAAGAAATGCTACCGGCTCATCTCCGACGAAGTGCCGGATCACGACTATGTCGTTCCGATCGGCAAGTCCAAGGTGATGCGCGAAGGAACCGATCTGACGGTTATCGGCTATAGCATGCCTCTCCATTTCGCGATGCAAGCCGCGGAAGAACTGTCCCGGGATAACGGGATCGAAGCCCACATTCTCGACTTGCGAACGATCCAGCCGCTGGACCGCGAAGGCATTCTCGAAGCGGCGGCCAAGACGGGCAAAGTGCTGATCGTGCACGAGGATAATAAAACGGGCGGAGTGGGCGCCGAGGTGGGGGCCCTTATCGCGGAAGAACTGCTCTACGACCTGGATGCCCCGATCCGCCGCTTGTGCGGTCCGGACGTGCCGGCCATGCCGATCAACCCTCCTGGCGAGAAGCACTTCCTGCTGAACAAGGACAAGCTGAAGGCCGCGATGCTGGAGCTTGCGCGCTACTAAGCCGGTCACCGGATTTGGAGAGGGGAACTGAATCAAATGCCTAAGAAGATTGTGGAAGTAATAATGCCCCAGCTCGCGGAATCTCTCGTCTCCGCGACCGTTGACCGCTGGTTAAAGCAGCCGGGGGACACGCTGGACATGTATGAGCCGATCTGCGAGCTTATTACGGACAAAGTCAATGCCGAGCTTCCTTCCACCGTAAAAGGAAAACTCGTCAAACACCTCATCGGCGCGGGAGAGACGGTGGACGTCGGCGCGGCAATCTGTCTCGTCGAAGTGGAAGCCGAAGCCGAGTCGCTTGCCGAGACGCAAAATGCCGATATTTCGGCAGCGTCGTCCGGCTCGGTTACCGGAGCGTCGCAGACATCCCGGCCCGCAGCGGCTTTCATGCCGCCAGTCGAGTTCGACGCCAACGCGCCGATGCGCAATCGTTATTCCCCGGCCGTTCAAAGGTTGGCGGCCGAGCGCGGCATCGATCTGAACCGGGTGCGCGGGACCGGCGAAGGCGGACGCATTACCCGCAAGGACGTGCTGGAAGCGGCGGCTTCCGGCGTCACGGCGGCTGGAGCCGCCGCTCCGGCCGGCAGGGAACCGTCCGCGCCCCCTGTTCCGTCTGCGCCCCCTACTCCGTCCGCGGTACCGATCACGCCGATGGATCCGAAAATTCCGGTGCGTTCCTCGGGGATCCATCTGTCACAATCGCCGCGAATTCCATCGATCGAGGTCGAAGGGCAGGAGGTTCCCGGCCGCGGCGAATATTTTATCGACGTAACGCCCGTCCGCAATACGATCGCGACCCGGATGCGCCAAAGCGTCAGCGAAATTCCGCACGGATGGATGATGATCGAGGTCGACGTAACCAATCTCGTTCTGCTTCGCAACAAGCTCAAAGACGATTTCCGCAAGCGCGAGGGCATCAATTTGACGTACATGCCGTTCATGATCAAAGCGGTCGTCAATGCGATCAAAGACTATCCGATCATGAATTCGGTATGGGCCGTGGATAAAATTATCGTCAAACGCGATATTAACATTTCACTGTCCGTCGGTACGGAGG
Source organism: Bacillota bacterium (assembly GCA_023418755.1). Classification (GTDB taxonomy): domain Bacteria; phylum Bacillota; class Bacilli; order Paenibacillales; family Paenibacillaceae; genus Cohnella. Next base: position 13,990 of record JAEZZE010000390.1, read on the forward strand.
ATTCGGTCGTCACGCCGGTCATCCGAAATGCGGATCAGAAAAATATTTCGGGACTCGCTCACGAGATCGACGATCTTGCCCGGCGCACTCGAGAGAAGAAGCTTAAGCTGGACGATATGCAAGGCGGTACGTTCACGGTAAACAATACGGGCTCGTTCGGCTCGATATTGACTCATCCGATCATCAATTACCCGCAGGCCGCGATCATTACGTTCGAATCGATCGTCAAGCGTCCGGTCGTCATCAACGATATGATCGGCGTTCGCTCGATGGTGAACTTGTGTCTGTCGCTGGACCATCGGATATTGGACGGCGTCATCTGCGGACGTTTCCTCCAACGGGTCAAGGAAAACCTGGAAGGCTACAATCTGGAAACGAAGGTGTATTAAAAAGGAGCTGCCCGGCACATCGCGCATTGCGCGAGGTGCCGGGTTTTCTTGACCGTTCAGATGAGCTACAATAAGGGAGATGTTCAGGTAGAAGTTTCGGACAGAAGCTCGGACAGTAGTCTTGGTCAGAAGTTTCGGGCAGTAGTCTCGGACAGCAGTTCGAGTTGGGAGTTCGAACGGGAGGTTTCGCAGCATGAAAGAACTAAATGTCGAGTGGTTGTCCCGGATGAAATACGGAGAAGCTTGGGAACTGCAAAAGCAGCTCGTCAAAGAGATCGACCGCCAAGAACGAGGAGATTCCTTGCTGCTGCTCGAGCACTCTCCGACGTATACGCTCGGCACGGACCGTCATCCCGAGCATCTGCTGTACGGCAAAGACGAGCTTGCGCGGCGCGGAATCGAAGTGTACGAGATCGATCGCGGAGGAGACATTACGTATCACGGTCCCGGACAGCTGGTCGGTTATCCCTTGCTCTACTTGGATGCGGCGGGGCTCGACTTACGCCAATACTTAAGAAATTTGGAAGAAGCGCTCATCAAGCTGTTGGCCGAATTCGGCATACAAGGCGGAAGGAAGCCGGAGTACACCGGCGTCTGGGTAGGAGATCGGAAGATCGCCGCGATCGGCGTCAAATTCAACAAAGCCCGCACTAGGCGGGGCTTCGTCACGAGTCACGGCTTCGCTTTTAACGTGAAGAGGAACGTGGAGGAAGACGGCTTCCAAGGCATCGTTCCATGCGGAATTACGGAATACGGCGTAACGTCTCTGGAGACGTTAACCGGTACCGAGCTTCAAATGGAAGAAATCGGAAAACGAATCGTTCGTCACTTCGCCGAAGTGTTTGGTTATGCGGCTATTACTGCAGCAAGGATACCCCCATTAGCAAAGTCGTAGCGACCAAGGCGAACAGAGTGACGTAAACGACGATTTTAAACCACCGTCTGTTCATGAGCGACTCCACATCCTTTCAGATTAAGCTTGTCCATAATCTTATTGTAACGAATACGACTTCAGGAGGAAAGATCATGGTTCAAAAGGATAGAATTGTGGCCGAATTTATGGAATTGGTGCGGATCGACAGCGAGACAAGGGATGAGGCCGAGATCAGCAAGGTGCTCAAGGCGAAATTCGAAGCGTTCGGTCTGGAAGTGTCGGAAGACGACGTGGCCGAGAAAATCGGACATGGAGCGGGGAATCTGTTCGCATGGCTTCCGGCGTCCGCCGGGCAAGAATCCGTTCCGGCCATTCTGTTCACTTCCCATATGGACACGGTTTCCCCGGGTAAGGGGATCACTCCGCGCTTGGATGCGGACGGATACATTCGCAGCGACGGAACGACGATTCTGGGCGCGGACGACAAGGCGGGACTCGCGGCGATGTTCGAAGCGCTGCGAGTTATTCAAGAGGAGAAGCTGCCGCATGGGGGCATTCAGTTCGTCATTACGACCGGAGAAGAGTCCGGCCTGATCGGGTCTCGCGCGATGGACGGATCCCGGTTGAAAGCACGCTTCGGTTACGCGCTCGATTCCAACGGCGAGATCGGGGCGATCGCGGTGTCCGCTCCGACGAATTCGCGCCAATACATTACGATCCGAGGAAAAGCCGCGCATGCCGGCGTTAATCCGGAGGACGGCATCAGCGCCATTCAAGTGGCTTCCAAAGCGGTGTCCCGCATGAAACTGGGACGGATAGACGGCGAGACGACGGCGAATATCGGCCGCTTCGAGGGCGGAGGCGAAGTGAACATCGTCGTCGACACGATTAAAATATACGCGGAAGCCCGCAGCCAAGTGCAGGAAAAAATGGAGGCGCAGGTCGAAACGATGCGCAAAGCGGTCGCCAGCGCCGCCGAAGAATGCGGAGCCGAATTCGATTTCGAGACGGTCACGATCTACCCCGCCTATTCCCACGATGACAGCACGGAGGTCGTACAGGTCGCGCAAGCCGCGATCCAAGCGATCGGGCTGACGCCGCGCGCATTCTCCTCCGGAGGCGGGAGCGATGCGAACATGTTTAACGGCAATGGCGTGCCGACCGTTAATCTGGCCGTTGGCTACGAGCATATCCACACGACGAAGGAACAGATTAAGGCGGACGATCTCGCGAAGGCGGCCGAGCTTGTACTGGCGATCGTGAACGAGACGTTGAAGCGGTAAGCGCAGCGGCAAAGGGAAGCGCCAAAGCAAGGGCCCAAGGTGGAGCTCCTAAGGGCAGCGCCAAAGCGGGGGCGCAAGGTGGAACTCCAAAGGGCAGCGCCTGGGCCTGTCGGCTAATGGCGCTGCTCTTGTTGTTCCGTTGGGGAAGTCGTGTTCAAAATGCTGCTCCCCGGCCCTTGCTTTATCGAAAGCAACTCGACAAGCGGCGTGCGTCCTCCGCGAAGCTTTTTCTCTTGGCGAAGCGCGTGACGGATTTCCCAAGCTTTGCCGACGAATTGCAACCGATGCGATGCGGTATATTTTTTTAACATGGGCGCAGCCTCCTCGTATCGACAGACTCGTCCATGCGATTAAGGGACGAGCTTCCTATACGTTGAAGGTATGCATTTGAGGACAGGAATAGAC
>JAEZZE010000400.1 GCA_023418755.1 Bacillota bacterium
CGCCAAAGGCACCTTGCGTCAGATCGTAGCAGAATGGCGATCGCACACCACCTGCCTTCGCAAATTCACCATGCGCGGCTGCCAGCGTGCGCCTCTCCCGGCGCGCGTTTATGGCGCCAAAGGCGCCTTGCGTCAGAGCGCAGCAGAATGGCGATCGCACACCACCTGCCTTCGCAAATTCACCGTGCGCGGCTGCCAGCGCGCGGTGTTCCGTTGCATGACGGCGACCGCCCGACCGCACGCGGGCAGCCGGTTCCTTAACCCTGCGGTTACCCGCCGACCCGAACGCTATTTCATGATCATGACCGGGACGCCCGAGTGCTGAATAACGTTATGGCTGACGCTGCCGACCATCAGTTCCCGGAACGCGCCGAGTCCCCTGCTGCCCATGACGATCAAATCGCAGCCGGCGCTGTCCGCATAATCGAGAATGGCGGGGGCGGGCGCTCCGGCGAGAACGACCGTGTCGGTTCCGGGGAAGTCTCCGATCCGCTGCTTCACCCGGTCGAGGATTTCTTCCCCCTGCCTCCGCAATTCCTCCTGGTAGGATTCGGGCTGGACGAAGGTCATGTCCGCTACCGTAATCGGCTGCAGATTGATCACGTGGGCGACGGTGAGGCGCGTCTGCGAGTCGGAACGCACGAATTCCATGGCTTTGTCGAGCGCCCTGCCGGCCGGCTCGGAGCCGTCGTACGGAACAAGTATATGTCGAAAGATCATAAGAAGCCCTCCCGGAACTAGGTTTCCTGTAATTTACCCGGATTTGCCGAGCCTCAAACCGTTAGGGCTTAAGAACGACTTTGATGCAGCCGTCCTGCTTCCCGTCGAAAATCCGGTAGCCGCGTTCCGCGTCCGTTAAACCGAGGCGGTGAGTGATGACGTCGGTCGGGTCGAACTCGCCGCTTTCGATCTGGCGATACAACTCTGGCAGGTAGTGGATGACGGGGGCTTGCCCCATTTTGACGGTGATGTTGCGGCTGAACAATTCGCCGAACGGAAAAGCGTTATAATGGAGTCCGTATACGCCGGTTACCTGAATCGTTCCTCCCTTGCGGACGGTTTTGCCGGCCATGCGGAACGCCCCCAATCCACCTCCTTGCAGCTTTAGCATCGTTTCGATTTTCTCCAGCAGCGTTTTCTCCGAATCCAGTCCCACGCAATCAATGACGACGTCGGCGCCGCCTCCCGTAATCTCCTGAAGATGTCCGACCAGATCGTCGACTTCCTTGAAGTTGAACGTTTCGACGCGGTTCGTCTTCTTCGCATGCTCCAGCCGGTAAGGCACATGGTCTACGGCAATGACGCGCTCGGCGCCTTTCCGCCACGCGAATTTCTGCGTCAGCAGGCCGACGGGGCCGCAACCGAGCACGATTACCGTATCCCCGGCTTTGACTCCCGCGTTGTCCACGCTCCAGAAGGCGGTCGGGACAATGTCGGAGAGAAACAGCAATTGCTCGTCTTCCAGCTCCGCGTCCTCCGGCACCTTAAACGGAACGAAATTGCCGTAAGGCACGCGAAGCAGCTCGGCCTGACCGCCCGCGTAGCCGCCGAAGGTGTCCGAATAGCCGAAATAGCCCCCGGTATCTCCGTGCAGGAATTCGTTGCTGTTATCGCACTGGCTTTCGAGCTCGTGGGTGCAGTACCAGCAGCGTCCGCACGAGACGTTGAAGGGGACGATGACGCGGTCGCCTTTTTTGACCCGGGTCACCTCGGGGCCGACTTCTTCGACGATGCCCATCGGTTCGTGGCCGATGACGAAATCCTTGGGCATGTTCGGAATCTCTCCGTTGAGAATATGCAAATCCGAGCCGCAGATCGCCGTCGTCGTGACGCGGACGAGGATGTCGTCCGGCTTGCGGATCGACGGGTCGGGAACTTCTTTGACTTCGACTTTCTTCATCCCTTGGTAAGTGAGGGCTTTCATTTCGGCAACTGCTCCTTCCGTGGAGTCTCTCCGAAATAGTGTGCCGCTTTTCCCTGCTCGTCATGCCGATCGGAACGGAAGAGAGGAGGAAGAGTCGGTATAGGGACGAAAGTAGCGCTTGGACAACTATGGTATGATACGAATAGGAGTTTTACTTTTAGCGATGAAGAGGGTTGATGTCGGAATGCACCTTATGTCCGTTGAAAATATATCCAAGAGCTACAGCGACAAAATATTGTTCGAGAACGTAACGTTCGGCGTCGAAACCGGAGATAAAATCGGCATCATCGGCGTGAACGGGACGGGAAAGTCGACTTTGCTGAAGGTGATCGCGGGGACGGAGACGCCGGATTTGGGGCAAGTGGCGATCGGCCGGTCCGTCGTTCTGCGGATGCTGGCCCAGGACCCGGCTTTCGGCCCGGAGGAGACCGCGCTGGAGCATGTGCTCGGAGGCGGATCTCCGGAGCTCAAGGCCGTGCGGGAGCATGCCGCGGTACTGGCGGAGCTGGAGCTTCGTCCGGACGACGCCGGATTGCATGAGCGCCTCATCTCCGCCAACGCGAGGATGGACGAGCTGAACGCGTGGCAGTTGGAGAGCGAAGCGAAGACCGCGCTCACGAAGCTCGGCATTGCCGACGTTCACGGCAAGGTGGCGAAGTTCTCCGGCGGTCAGCGCAAGCGCGTGGCGATGGCGGCGGCGCTGCTGCAGCCGTCCGACGTGCTCATTCTGGACGAACCGACGAACCATATCGACAACGATTCCGTCGCCTGGCTCGAAGGGATGCTGCAGAAGCGCAAAGGCGCGCTGCTGATGATTACGCACGACCGGTATTTTCTCGACCGGGTCAGCAACCGGGTGATCGAGCTGGATCGCGGCGCGGCGCATTTCTATGAAGCCAACTACAGCCGGTTTCTTGAGCTGAAGCTGGAGCGGGAGGAACGCGAGGCCGCTTCCGAAGCCAAACGCCAAAACCTGCTGCGCAACGAGCTGGCATGGATTCGCCGCGGCGCGCAGGCTCGCTCGACGAAGCAGAAGGCGCGGATCGACCGCTACGAAGCGTTGAAGGAGCAGGGACCGAAGGGCGCGGCGGGCAAGCTGGACGTGTCGGTGGCGTCGACGAGGCTGGGGAAGAAAATTATCGAGATCGAGCATTTGCGGAAGAGCCTCGGGGGCCGGGAGCTGATCCGCGACCTGAGCTACATCGCGGTGCCGGAGGACCGCGTGGGCATCGTCGGGCGCAACGGAAGCGGCAAGTCGACGCTGCTCAAGCTGATCGCCGGGAAGCTGCGGCCGGACGGCGGGCGCATGGAGCTAGGGCCGACGGTGAAGCTGGGCTGGTTCAGCCAAGAGCACGAGGAGATGGACGAATCGCTTCGGGTGATCGAGTACATCCGCGAAGGCGCCGAACAGGTGAAGACCGCGGATGGGACGACGATCTCCGCGGGGCAGATGCTGGAGCGGTTTCTGTTCCCTCCGGCAACGCAGTGGTCGGTCATCTCCAAGCTGTCCGGCGGGGAGAAAAGGCGGCTGCAGCTGCTGCGGGTGCTGATGAGCGCGCCGAACGTGCTGCTGCTGGACGAGCCGACGAACGATCTGGACATTGCCACGCTGACGGTGCTGGAGGATTATTTGGACGATTTTCCAGGCGTGGTGATCGCGGTATCGCATGACCGTTATTTTCTGGACCGGACGGTGGAGAGAATTCTCGCGTTCGAGGGAGACGGCGTCGTTACAGGGCATACGGGCAGCTACTCCGATTACCAGGCCTATGCCGAGAGGCGGGAGGCGGAGAAGAAGGCGACCGCGGCCCCGGCGAAAACGGCGGGAGCGTCGACAGACGCCGCCGATCGGGAGCGCAAAGACCGCCCGGTGCTGAAAATGTCCTATAAGGATCAGAAAGACTTCGAGCAGATCGACGGCTGGATCGCCGAAGCGGAGGAAGCTCTTGCGGACGTAGCCGCCCGAATGGAAGCGAACGCCAGCGACTCCGCGCAATTGCAGGAGCTGATGACGGAGCAAGCCGGCTTGGAGGCGAAGCTGGACGCGCTGCTGGAGCGCTGGACGGAGCTGAACGAGCTGGCCGAGCAGATCGCCTCGAACAAGAGCGCCCGTGGTTAGTCGCAAACCTAGTCCTCGCCGATAGGCCGCCGCGTTTTTCTCCTTAACAAAGCTCTCTTTTCATTCTTCCAGAGGAATTCCGATGCCTGTTCGCCGGGCTTCGGTCCAATAGTAGGCAGCGATTGCCATATCGAACGCGGCCATGCCCATAGGGTTAAAGAAGATCGGCCGCGAGGCGTCCAGCCGGCGCAACGCGTCCGAATGGACGGCGTCGCGCAAAGTCAGGACGTCGCTTTCCCGGAGCCCGGCTTCTAGATGCATCCGCTCGATGTCGGTATTTTCGCGGCATGCTTCTTGCCAGTCGTCGACAACGACTTTCAGACCTCGAATGCTTTCCGGACGATAGTCCCGCAACGAAACGTTCAATAGCAAGGAGCCGGGCTCCGGGGACTCATCGATGTATCGTTCGGCGGAGGAGGTGCAAGTCAGCACGATATCGCTTTCCCGGTACGCCTCTTGCCAGGAGGACGCGACCGCCGTTCGCAGGCCGCCGATCTGCTCCGCGGATTCGCCGGGGACGCCGCGAATATCGAACAATGCGACGCTTGCGATCCGATCTCCGAATAGAGCCAGCAGCATCTCCAGCTGCCTTCTCCCGATCGGCCCCCAGCCGATGAGGCCGATACGATAGCGCTCGCGCCGGTTCAACGCGAAATACGCTTTCAGCATGACCGAACTGACAGCCGCCGTTCGCAGTTCGTTGAGCAAGCCGCCGTTCAGAACGGCGACGGGGATGCCGTTGTCCGGATCGTTAAGCACGATCGTGCCGTGCGCGCGCGGCAGACCGAGACCGACGTTACCCGGATAACTGGCGATCCATTTGATCCCGCTGATCCCGATCACTCCGCCGACGAAGGCGGGCATGGCGATGATTCGGTTATTCGGATTGCCGAATCTCAAATAGGGTTTGACGGGCTGGGCGACACCGGGGGTGCCGAACAGCTGCAGAGCGTGCTCGATTCGTTCGGACAACAGCGGCCAGGAGATGCCGATCCGGCGGATGTGTCCATCGTTCAAGTAGATCATCGCTCGCTCCCCTTTATACCGTTCATGCCTCCGACGGGACCGATATGGCGCAGAACCCATTCGTCGTCGTAAACGGTCTCCAAATAGCGGTCGCCCCTATCCGGCAAAATCCCCACGCAGACCGAGCCGGGCGGAATTTCGTCCCGCAAGGATCGGATCGCGGCGATCACGCCGCCCGAGGAGGCTCCGGACAGGATCGCTTCCGACCGAAGCAACTCTCTGCAGCCTTCTACGCAATCCCGTTCCGTCACGTAGACGATTCGGTCGACCAGCTCCTTCATCGCGATGTCCGGCGTCATGGCCGCGCCCAGCCCGGGCAATCTTCTCGTTCCCCGCGTCCCTCCGAAAATGACGCTTCCTTCGGCGTCCACGGCGACGATCGTCGTATCCCGTCCGCTTTCCTTCAGCCGTTCGGCGCAGCCCCGTATCGTTCCGCAGGAACTGACGCCGCAAAATAAATAGTCGAGCCGCGGAAGCGCCTCCAGGAGCTCCGGCATCGTCGTGTCGTAGTGCGCGAGATAATTGTTCGGGTTGCCGTACTGGTTCGTCCAATAACAGTCGCCGATTTCCCGGCGGAGGCGCTGCACGCGTTCGATTCGAGCGGGCAGATAGTCGCCGCTCGCCGGATCCGGCTGCTCGACGAGCTCGATCTCTCCGCCGAGCAGGCGGATGAGGCGGATATGATGGCCGGTCGTGCGGGGATCGACGACGCAAATAAACCGAAGGCCCAAGTACCCGCATAACTGGGCCAAGCTGACCGCCATATTGCCCGAGCTGGATTCGACGACGGTCGTGCCGCGCGTGATCTCCCCGGAACGAATCGCTTCCCGCAAAATGCGCCAGGCAGGGCGATCCTTGGCGCTGCCCCCGGGATTCGCCGATTCCAGCTTCGCGTACGTCAGGAAGGGGGCATCCCCGAAGGCTCTCCGCAAAGGAACAAGAGGCGTGCGGCCGATCGCGCCGCCGATGCCGGAGTCGATCTCCCGCGGGTCGATTCTGTCGGAGAGTTCCGTACAGCTGCTATTTTCCGTACCCGTTCCGTTCTCCAACGCGCCGCCCCCCTTAGTCGTAAAATATTTTTTTCCGTTTCATCGGGCCCTCGTCCGAAGTCTCCTCCCGAGACGGCAATACCCGAATCGCCTCCAGCAATCCGCCGCGGATCATCTGTCCGATCTCCGGTATGCGCTCGGCCAGCTCCGTCTCGATCCGCTCGTAGACGGCGGGGTCCCCTTCCCGGCTCCCGAGACATACGGCCAACTGGTTCCCGTTCACCCGGATGCGGATGCGGGCGTCTTTCAGGTGGCGATAGACGACGTTCTCGATATCGTACACGCTGAGCTTCTCTCCGTGCTTCAGATCCGGCCCGATCCGCCGAACGATCGCCTCGAAGCTCATTCTCCACTTGCCGCCGGCGCGAATCGGGCGCAGGTCGCGTACGACGTCGTACGTCACGTACCGGAGCGAGGGAAAAAGGTCTCGCGCGTACGAGGTCAGCACGAGTATGGATTCCCCGCCGCTGAGAGGCTCCCAATCCGCGCCGAGCGACTCCGAAGGAATGCCTTCGGCTTGAATTCCGTCGACGAACAGGTACCTCCCGTATTCGCGGGAGTAGTAGGCGATCGTGCCGATCTCGATCGATCCGTACGTGTCGGCGATGTCGCCTTCGGCCAGCCCGAGCCGTTCCCCGACGCTGCGCAGCCATGCGGGGGAGACGGTCTCTCCGACGAGGATGACGCGCCGTATGCCGTAGCCGGCCGGATCGTCCTTCGCGGCGGCCAGCAGCCGGTCCAGTATCGAAGGCATCGTGTACAGCGCCTCCGGACGAAGCGCTTTGATCCGTTCCAGATGCCTTCCGACCGGCAGATCGCAAGGAATGGAATCGGCTTTGATCCCAAGCCGGGCGAATACGTCCAAGGCGGTACTCGCCGCATGCCCCGTTCCCATGTCGGACAACGCCGTCCGCGCGTTCGAGGATTCGAGGAGCTTGCGGAACAACTCCGCTTTAATGCGCACATACCGCCTTTCGTCTTCCGTCGAATAGAAGATTTGCTTGCGCCGGTTGGAGCTGGTTCCCGACGTACGATAGACGGTCGCGTGTCCGCCCGAGGCCTCCGACGGATAAGGCTGCTCGAGACTATAGTAATACCGTTCCAGAAGATCGGACGTAATCAGGGGCAATTCGGCGATCGATCGTACGCCGAACCGGTCGATTCCGGCATCCGCGAGCCGATTGCCGTACCAGGGGAACGTTCGGACGGTTCGTTCGATTTTATCGTGCAACGGGGAGA
>JAEZZE010000416.1 GCA_023418755.1 Bacillota bacterium
CCTCCCCGTCATTCTATGCCGCTACATCGCTTTCCTTATCCAATGGCTGTTCAGCCAAAAAAACACCCTCGTCCACGGGCTTCCCTTCATGAGAAGCCTGGCGGTTTTCCGTACGTCGCGCTGATCCCGAACCTTCGGATCGGACAAGTACAGCGCGACGAGACCTTCGACGATCATCCGGTGAAAATGTCCGAACGGCAGCCCTTCGGCAGCCGATCTGGCGGCTTGAACCATGCGGCCCATCCGTTCGTTCAGCATCGGCTGGTCGGCGTAATAGCTGCAGAAATTCAAATCCCCGCCTTCCCGGTCCTCCGCCTGGTCGATTAAATAATCGAGCAGAATGTGCAGACCGCAGATGGAAGGAAAATACCGATTCCGGATTTCCTCCGCCTGTCGGTCTTCCAGCTTCGGATCGCTGGCCGCGAGGAAAAGCATGAACATGCCCAGCGTAGATCCCGTCGCCGCCGCGAATTCGTTCCATTGCAGCTCCGGATATGACGCCGAATGCTTGTCCCACCAGGCAAGCAGCTCCCGCTCGCGCTTGGCCGGATCGATGTGCTTGTATACCTGAAGATCGCCGTACAGCGCCACCAGTTCGACCACGAACGGCTGCACCTTGGAGTAGGCGGGCAGTCGAGCCACCTGCTTCCGGCATTCCTGCACGAGGGCCTCCAAGTATCCCCCGTCATCCTGCTCGTCCCGCAAGGCATAGTAATTGCAAGTCGAAGCCTCCGGGGTTACCGCGTCAAGCATGCTTCGATGCAGCAAGCGAAAATCGTCCGGATCGAGCGACGTGCTGCGATCGCACAGGTTGTCGAGATAATCGCTGATCGTCTGCAGGGCGACGATCAGCGGAATAAGCACGTGCCGCCGTTCCAGATTCGCCGCGGCGTAGACGCCTCCGCCTTCGCAGTGGAACTGCTTGCCGGCAATGCTGTCCAACGCTTGCTTCCGCAGCTCCGCATCCGGAATGCCCCGGGCCATGTCGCGCCATCGTCCCAGTTCGGCGCGGACCTCGGGCAAAATGTACTTGTACACCCTCTTCATTAAAGAAAACGGACCGCGAGGTGAACGGCCCGCCAGCAACGCTTCTTTCGTCATTTCGTAGGGCCCTCCGCAACGCTCTAACCGATATGCGGCTTCGCTCGCGGCTCCAACTCCTGCCGGGTGCGAAACCAAATATTCAGGTCGTTGATCCTGCTGGCCAGATCGGCGATATCCCCGTTGATCCGGCAGGACGTGGCGAAATCTTCTTCCTCGAACAAAAGCTTCTGTTTGACCCGAATGGCCTCTTCCAAGCTGAAGATCCGATCCGGAATCGTCCCCCGGATCATCTCCCATCTGGATAGGATCGCGGCCTGGCATTCGGTCGGCAGTTCCTCCCAGTCGTTCTCCAGCGACGGAAGCGCTATGCCGTGCCTCGCGCTGTATACGAATTGGCGATCCAGCCATCGTTCGTCCATCCGCATCATGATCACCCGGTCTTCGCCCGACAAAGCCTCTAAATTTGCTTTATTCTTTAATTTATCATTTTACGGGGGTTAAATCCAGCTTTTATTCCCTGAAAATGATCCCCGAATGTGACGAATAATCTGCTATAATACTACCTATCTCGACAAACGGAACCGTTGCAGTCCGAAGGAGCCTATTATGCCGAATTCTAACGAGCCGGTCTCGCTGAGACGGCTTTTACTGTTTTTCATTCCGATGGGAATCTCCGTCCTGCTGATCAACCTGTCGCACGTCATCGTCAACGGAACGCTGGCCAGATCGGACAACCCCGAGATCATCCTGGCGGGCTACGCCTTGGCCATGAGCCTGCTGGTCGTGACGGAGAAGCCGGCCGTGATGTTCCGCCAGACCTGCTCCGCGCTCGTGCGCGACCGCGTTTCCTTCCGCGCCGTCCGGAGGGTCAGCCTCTACGTATTCGGCGCCGCGCTCGTTTTCGGAGCTCTGATCGCCTACACGCCCGTCGGCCATTGGGTGTTCGGAGGAGCGTACGGAGCCGATCCGACCGTAGAACGGGAAGCGATACGCGCCTATTACGCGCTGATGTTTTTATCCGTGTTTTCGGGAATTCGCTGCCTCTATCAAGGCGTCATCATCTATAAAATGAGAACGCGCTGGCTGACGATCGCGATGCTGTTCCGGCTCGGAGGCATGTTCCTGCTGTCCCAGTATTTTCTGCGGGTCGGCGTCGACAGCGCCTTGCAAGGCACGGTCATCTTCGTGTTCGGGATGATGATAGAAGCGGGGCTCAGTTGGTGGGAATCGAGCAAACTGATCAAGCAGCTGCCGGAAAAAGACGAAGAATGCGAGATTACGGAGCCTAAGCAAGTAGCCAAGTTTTATAATCCGCTTCTGTACTCGTCCCTGATCGTCGTATGGGTGCTGCCGATTTTGAACGCCTTGCTCGGCACGACCGAACGGGGCACGCTCGCCGTCGCTTCGTTCGCCGTTGCCGGAAGCCTGATGAATCTCGTGCTCGGCTTTTTTACTTATTTTCACCAGATCGCTCTGCTGTTCGTCAAATCCAACCCGGCCATCGTGCGCAAGTTCACGTTGATGCTCGGATTTATCCCTCCGTTGCTGCTGGCGCTTATGGCGTTCACGCCGATCGGCGAATGGATGTTCTCGCACGTCCTCGGGGTAAAGGACGAGCTTCTGAAGGCTTGCACCCATGCCTTGCGCGGATTTTTGCCGTTCGTGCTCGTCTTCCCTTGGCTCGATACGCTCAACGGAATCGTCATGGCTAACGGGGAGACGAAGCTGATGTTCGGCTCGCAGATCGCCAACGCGATCATGACCGCGCTGACGATCGTCCTGCTGGTCCTGCTGATTCCTTCGTGGAACGGCGTGTTAGGCTCGCTCGCCCAGTCCGTCGGAGTGTTCTCCGAAGTCCTGTTCCTGGCTTGGCTCTTCCGCCGGAGCCATCGGACGTCCAAGCTGGCTGCTTAGCTTCAAGAATAGGAGACTACGCGATGAATAACGGCTCTAACATGCGCGGCCAGCTCTTCGTGCTGCGCGCGCTCCAATTCGCCAATTATGCGGCCATGGTGCTTCTGGTCACTTACTTTCCGCTTTATTTCGAAAGCCTGGGCTTCTCGAAGCTGCAGATCGGCGCGATCTATTCGGTCGGACCGCTCTTGTCCATCGTATCCAATCTCGCCGTCGGCATCATCAGCGACCGCATGAAAAATCTGCCGAGGATTCTGAACGTGCTCTATCTCGTTCAGATTCTCGCGCTCGCCCTGCTGCTGCCGCAGAAGGAATTCGGGATTATGGCCGGCATCATGGCCTTGTTCTACCTCTTTCAGACGCCGAACAATACGATGCTGGACAGCGTCTCCCTGCTCGCCGCCGAACGGATGAAAATCAGCTTCCCTTCGATCCGGATGTTCGGCTCGCTCGGATACGCCGTATGCGCCGTCATTTTCGGATACGTTCTGAAATCGTTCGGATCGGATTTGACCGTCTGGCTCATCCTCGGCGTCGTCCTCGTCTCTCTCGTCGTCTCCTTCTTCGTCGGAGACTATCAAGCGACGCTGCGTAAATTCGAATTCGGCGGCTTGTGGGAGCTGCTTCGCCGCAAAGAGACGCTCGTGTTCTTCGGATTGATCATGGTCATCTCGGTCGCGCACCGCACGAACGAAGGGTTCCTGGCGATCGCCATGCGGGAGATCGGAGCCGACGACTCCGTGATCGGCTACGCTTCGCTCGCTTCCGCCGTCAGCGAAATTCCGATGTTTTTCCTGCTCGCCAAATTCGGGCACCGCTTTCGCGAATATCCGCTTCTGGCCATTGCCAGCGGGTTTTTCGTCGTCCGTCTCGTGCTGCTGAGCTTGGCCGACGAACCCTGGATGATGGTCGCCTTGCAGATGATGCATGCCATCACTTTCGCCATCTTCTACATTACCGCGCTGCGCGGCCTGCAGGCGCTCATTCCCGACGAATACCGCTCCTCGGGACAAGCCGTGTTCGCCGTTGTCTGGTCGGGCCTGGCCGGAGTCATCGCCGGTACGATGGGCGGCTGGATGTACGACTCGTTCGGCCTGTCGCGCGTTTTCCAGACCGGCGCGGTCTTCGCCCTGATCGGCACGATCGGGTTCCTTGTCGCCCATCTTCGCCGGCGATAACCGCCCTTACAAATCAAAGAGGACTGTCCCGTAAGCACATCAAGTTGCTCTCAAAGATAATCGATGATAAAGGTGCAAAGGGTATGCATCTCCTTCCAATGCTATACGCTCCTGAAATTGGGAATGGGTAAACCCGTTACTAGGTGATTTCAGGAGCGTATGAGGCAGTCTACAGGAGGTACATACCCTTATCTTTATCTATCGATTATTTCAAGCAACTCTGCTTAGGGGACAGCCCTTATCTAACTTTGTATGTCAGCCCGTCTCGGCTTGAGGCTCCCAGTTCGAATCCTCTTCCTTATGCACGGTGATTCGGGAAATCCTCAAGTGATCGGTCTCTTCTATCGTAAAGCGGAAGATTTCCTCGGCGATCACGAACTGGTTTTTCTTCGGCGGGTTCTCGATCTGGGAATAGACCCAGCCTCCGATCGTGTCGTAATCGTCGGTAGGCAGATCGAGCCCGAAGAAGCTGTTGACCTCTTCGATGAGCATCATGCCGTTGATGGAGTACGTACGTTCGTCGCGCTGCTCCACATCGGGTCGTTCCTCGTCGAATTCGTCCTGAATTTCGCCGACGATCTCTTCCATAATATCTTCCAACGTAACCAGGCCCGACGTTCCGCCGTATTCGTCGATCAGAATCGCGATCTGCGTCTTCTTCTTCTGCATCAGCTTAAGCAGCGCGCTGATCGGCATGCTCTCGGGCACCGTCGTCATCGGGCGTATCAGATCGCGAATGTCCAGGATGGCATTGTCCGGCACTTTCAGCAAATCCTTGATATGCACGAATCCGATGATATTGTCTTTGTCTTTCTCGCATACGGGATATCTCGTATGCATCTCCCGAAGCGCGATCGTCCGGTTCTCCTGGAAGCTCAGATTGCCGTACAGGCAAATCATTTCGGTCCGCGGAATCATGATCTCCCGGGCGTTCGTCTCCGAGAATTCGAAAATGTTATCCATTAGCGCAAGTTCGGTGTTGTCGATCAATCCGCTTTTGTGGCTTTCTTGTACCAGAATCCGGATCTCTTCTTCCGTATGGGCGGTAGTCGTATCATCCTTGACATCGATGCCGAACGGCTTCAGAAGCACGCCAGCCGTTCCGTTAAGCAGCCAGATGAACGGGTTCATCACTTTGCGGAAAAAGACCATGGGAGCGGCCGTCAGCAAGGTGACCGTCTCGGCTTTGCGGATCGCTACCGATTTCGGCATCAATTCCCCGAGCACGATATGAAGCACCGTAATGAACGAAAAACCGATGACGAAAGATAACGGATGAACTAAACTCTCGTTGAGGTTCACGGCTTGGAACATAGGCTCGAGCATGCGGGCGATCGCGGGTTCGCCGATCCAGCCCAATCCGAGCGACGTCAGCGTAATGCCAAGTTGGCATGCCGACAAGTAGGCGTCCAGGTGTCCGACCAGGTGAGAAGCCGCCTTCGCTCTCTTATGCCCTTCTTGCACCAAGGCGTCGATCTTCGAGCCTCGCGCTTTAACCATCGCGAATTCCGCAGCCACGAAGAAACCGTTCAGAAAAACCAACACGAAGATCAAAAGCAAATCCACGCCTAACGGAAAGGGGTCAGGGTCCAAATGTTTCCTATCCTCGCCGATAACGGGGAGGACAGGTACACCTCCTTATCGAATAAAAAATATAAAAGCTGAAATCTCTATTCCTTATAGCTTAGACGGTTTCGATCCCCCCGTCAAACGACGTTCGACCTCGCAAACCGCCGTAGTACCCATCTGTATTCGCTTGAGCCTGCCACCTATGCCGATTTTTCGGGCTTAATGGCCGGATATCCCCGATTCCAACGGAAATAGCCCGTTTTCCGGCTGGCCGCGCCATTCTTTCGCCCGGATCGGCTTGTTCGCATCAGACTCTTTTATCCGGCCGTCTTCTGCGCATCTGCTGATTTTGCCGGATTTTATCCTCCATCCCCTGCTCGGTGGCTTCGTAGAAAACGGAAGAAGACAGCTTGTCCGGAAAATAGTTCTGCTCGACGTAATGGCCGGGGTAATCGTGCGGATACTTGTAGCCGACGTGACCGAGCTTCTGCGCTCCGCTGTAATGGGCGTCCCGCAGGTGAAGCGGAACCTCCGCGGATTTGACGGCATCGAAGGCCGACATGATCTTCCCGATCGTCGTTGCGATCGCGTTCGACTTCGGGCTCTCGACGGCAAACAGGATCGCTTGCGCGATCATATATTTCGACTCGGGCCAGCCGATGCGGTGATGGGCCTCCATCGCGCTGACGGCTTGTACCATCGCCTGCGGGTTGGCCAGCCCGATATCCTCGCTGCAGGCGACGGTCAGACGGCGAAGGAACACCATAGGATCCATCCCCAGCTTCTCTACCGCGTACAGAAACCAGAACAGAGCCGCGTCGCTAGACCCGCGAACGCTCTTGTGGAACGCGGACAGCACGTCGTACTGGGTCGATTCGTCTGCCTGAATCGTGGGTTGACGGATCGATTCCTCCGCGATTTCCGTCGTGACGCGGACCGTGCCGTCGAGTTCGGAAGGCGTCGTGACCGCCGCCAGCTCGAGCGCGGTCAGCGCCCGGCGAATATCTCCGTTGGCCATCGCGGCGATGTGATTCAGCGCTTCCTCGTCTACCTCCAGTTTCATGAAGCCGAGACCTTTGGCCGAATCGGCCAAAGCCCTGCGCATCGCGGCCAGCGAGTGCTCCTTCGTGAGCGGTTGCAGCCGGAACAGCGTAGATCTGGACAGCAAAGCCCCGTTCACGGAGTGGAACGGGTTTTCCGTCGTAGCGCCGATAAAAACGATAATGCCCCGTTCCACGGCCGGAAGGAGCGCGTCCTGCCTGGCGCTGTTGAACCTGTGTACCTCGTCGAGGAATAGAATCGTCTTGCGCCCGTACATGTTTTTGTTTCTTTCCGCCTGGTCGATCACTTCGCGCACGTCTTTGACGGAGGCGTCAACCGCGTTCAGGCGGACGAAATCGCCTTGGGTCTGTTTGGAAATAATGTGCGCCAACGTCGTCTTGCCGCAACCCGGAGGACCGAATAACAGTATGGACGACACGACGTCTCCTTCGATCGCTCTGCGGAGCAACTTTCCCGGACCCACCACATGCTCTTGCCCGATGTATTCGTCAAGCGTCTCCGGCCGCATTCGGTCGGCGAGCAGTCGCCCGCGCGGTTCCGTCTCCGCCTGGAAGCTGAACAAGTCCATTTTCGCAATCCCGCCTTTCTTCCTTATTATCATATCAGAAACCCGCGCTCCCAGGAAGAGAAGGCGATCGTACGTTCTCGTTCAGCCGCGTATCCAATCCTTCACGATTTCTCTTCTCTCGCGGATATAGTTTCGGATGATGAACGGCTCTCCGATGAAGACCGAATACGGCCATTTCCGGCTGTCGTCGTTCTTGAGATACGGAGCGATCCGCTCCATCATATTCTCCACGACCGGCAGCAGCCGCCTTTCCGTGAAGGGGCCGTTCAAAGCCTGCTGCAGGATGGATCGGTACTGCCTGCGCACGGAAGGAAACCCGAGAAGCTTGTTCGTAAGGACGTTGTAGCCTTCCACCTTCACCAGGTCGCTCTCGACGATGCGCCCGTAGCAGTTGCGTCCCCACGTGCCCTCGTAGTCCCACGGAATCATCCGCAGCTTGCCCGTCGCGTTGCTTCGGTAGATCGCGTAGTTTTGCTCGAAGCCGTCGTAATTTCCCGTAAGAATCGCTCCGGCCAGCCAGCGCAAGTAATTGTCCACGTCCAGACGACCGCGAAGATAAGCTTCGGCTTTCGCTCCGCCGAGCGTATTCAAGCCTCTGATGAACGACGACAGCTTGGCTTTCTCCCCCTTAACGCCGAACCGGTATTCGTAGCCGGCGAGCAGCGATCTTTTCGGACGGTCCGATTCGTTCGAGATGAGCCCGAAATCCGCCCGGTTGTTGATCGCGTAGAACAGCGACGAAACCCCGATTGTTCGCCTGGCGAAAAACGATCGCTCCACGCCTTCGATTTCCAAGTAGACCCCCTTGGACTTGCCGTTGACCGTAAGAGCGACATGCTTAGCGCGGGGAGCGGGGACGCCGATCATCGGAAAAAAGGCAAAAGAAAGCGCATTGCGAATCATCGACGGGTCGTCGTATTCGGCATTATAGTGAAAAACCTGATTCGCGCCGGCGACTTCATACGACTTTTTCGGGTAATTCCGCGTATGTCCGCCCCGATATCGAACCGAGACCGGGGCCGTCGCGCCGTTCGTGCTCATTCTGCCGGAAACGTAACGTTCGTTCCACAGGTTCTTTTCCATCTCGCGGCTTGCCGCTTCGTTCAGCCTGATCGCCCTGACCGGTAGAGGCA
>JAEZZE010000423.1 GCA_023418755.1 Bacillota bacterium
ATACGGAGCCGCTGACGTTCGACTTGACGACGCCGCTATACGTCAACGTGGGCCGAACGGATCTGGTCGAATTTTTCGTGGACGACGCGACGTTCGACGACGGCAACTCCGCGGGCTCGACGAAATACATTTTTACGCCCGTCGCGGATGCGGCGGAGGGAGCGGAATAACAACGATGGAACGCCAAAAGCCTTCTGCGGAGGGCTTTTTGTTTTAATCCGGGGGAGCACTCATGCTATAATAAAGCCATAAATGGGTAATAGATGAAAGGAAGAGGATCAAATGGCATCGGAATACTCGTTCGACGTTGTATCCAAAGTGGATATGCAGGAAATGAACAATGCGATCCAGCAGGCATTGAAGGAGATTGAGACGCGTTTCGACTTCAAGGGAAGCAAGAGCGACATCAAGTTGGAGAACGATCAATTGACCGTGATATCCGACAGCGACTTCAAGCTGCAGAGCGTCGTCGACATTCTCCAGTCGAAGATGATCAAAAGAGGCGTGCCGATTCTGAATCTCGATTACGGCAAGATCGAACCGGCCTCCGGCGGCACGGTACGTCAGGTGATCAAGCTTAGGCAAGGCATCGATCAGGAGAACGCGAAGAAGATTAACGTGCTGATCCGAGACTCCAAGCTGAAGGTCAAAAGCCAAATCCAAGGCGACCAACTCCGGGTTACGGGGAAAAGCAAGGACGACCTGCAAGGGATCATGTCGCTGCTCAAGGGTGCAGGATTGCCGTTGGAGCTTCAATTTACGAACTATCGTTAATCGCTCCCGTTTTTGACACCGTTCGGCGGGTTCGTTTATACTGTTGTGGATATTACAACGGACGCACGTTTGGGGGAAGTCATCGATGGTTGAGAAAGTCAGCGTCGTCACGCTGGGTTGCGAGAAAAACTTGGTCGACTCCGAGATTATGTCGGGACTCGTCCACCAAAGAGGCTTCAAGCTGGTAGAGAAGCCGGAGGACGCGACGGTCGTTATCGTAAATACGTGCGGGTTCATCGACGCGGCGAAGGAAGAGTCGGTGAACACGATTTTGAATCTGGCGGAACTGAAGGAGACGTCCCGGCTGAAAGCGTTGATCGTATCGGGCTGTCTGACGCAGCGTTACAAGAAGGAATTAATGGACGAGATGCCCGAGATCGACGGAATCGTCGGCACGGGAGACTTCCATCGCATCAACGACATTATCGACGAAGCGCTGCGAGGCGCCAAGCCGGTGTACGTGGGGAACCCCGTGTTCAACTACGAGGAAGCGATGCCGAGAATTCTCAGCACGGCTCGCCACACGGCATTCGTCAAAATCGCCGAAGGCTGCGACAACGCTTGTACGTTCTGCAGCATTCCGATCATGCGGGGCAAATTCCGCAGCCGATCTATCGAATCCATTCTGGCGGAGGTAGAGAATCTCGCGAAGCAGGGCGTTAGGGAAATCAGCCTGATCGCGCAGGATTCCACGAATTACGGCACCGATCTGTACGAAGGCTTCAGGTTGCCGGAACTGCTGAACCGGGTGAGCGAAGTGCCGGGCATCGATTGGGTGCGCCTGCATTACGCGTATCCGGGCTTCTTCACGGATGAACTGATCGAGGCGATCGCGAGCAATCCGAAGGTATGCGATTATATCGATATGCCGTTGCAGCACAGCGAGGACGCGATTCTGAAAAGAATGCGCCGTCCGGGCCGACAGCGCGACGTACGCGAGCTGATCGGGAAAATCCGCGCGCGCATTCCGGATGTGGCGCTGCGCACGTCGATGATCGTCGGTTTCCCTGGAGAGACCGAAGAAGATTTCGAGAAGCTGTGCGACTTCGTTCGAGAAATAAAGTTCGACCGGCTGGGCGTGTTTACGTACTCCCAAGAGGAAGATACGCCTGCGAATCGCCTTCCGAACCAAGTGCCGGATGAAGTGAAGCAGTTCCGCGCCAACACGCTGATGGAGATTCAGCGGGAAGTTGCCAAAGAGAACGCGGCCAAATACGTCGGCCGTACGATCGACGTGCTGGTCGAGCGCTACGACGGCCGAAGCGACGTTTACATCGGCCGCAGCCAATACGACGCTCCGGAAGTCGACGGGGAAGTATTCATCTCGAACTGTCCCGTGGAGATCGGCCAAATGAGCAAGGTTCGGATTACCCACGCTTACGAGTACGATTTGTCAGGGGAGGGAATCGCGTGAACCTCGCGAACCGGATCACGCTTGTCAGAATCTTTCTCGTGCCGATCGTCACGATTTTCCTGCTGGTCAAGTTGAATCTGGGATCGCTTACGATCGGCGAATATTCCATTTCCTACAATCAGGTTTGCGCCCTGCTGTTGTTCATTATCGCGGCAAGCACCGACGGACTGGACGGCTACATCGCGCGCAAGCGTAAAATCGTGACGAATCTCGGCAAGTTGCTCGATCCGCTCGCCGACAAATTGCTGATGGCCGCCGTCTTAATCGCTTTGGTCGAGATGGAGAAGCTGGGCGCCTGGGTGGCGATCATCATCATCAGCCGCGAATGGGCGGTAACGGGACTTCGGCAGGTCGCGCTGCTGGAGGGCGCGGTGTTGGCCGCAAGCAAATGGGGCAAATGGAAGACTGCGATCCAGATCACGATGATTATCGTGCTGCTGCTGAACAACTTTCCGTTTAACTTCATCGACCTGCGCATCGACCTCGTCGTCGTGTGGGCGGCCGTGCTAATTACCGTTTACTCGGGCGTCGATTACTTCCTGAAAAATAAAAATCTGATTCCGGTCTCGGACTGAGCGGGTTCTTGTATAAGGACGGATCGCTATTTCCGGTCCGCATGGGGTGCGGTTGTATGAGAGCAGAGATTATCGCCGTCGGTACGGAGCTGCTACTCGGTCAAATCGTGAACACGAACGCCCAGTTTCTGTCGCGCGGTTTGGCAGAGCTGGGCATTGATGTTTATTATCAGACCGTGGTGGGAGACAACAAGGGACGATTGATAGAAGCGATCGGCATCGCGAGAGGCAGAGCGGATCTGCTCGTGTTCACGGGGGGACTCGGACCGACCCGGGACGATCTGACGCGGGACGCGCTTGCCGAGTTTTTGGGCAGGGGGATCGGCCTTCACGAACCGACGCTGGAAAAGATTATGAAGTTGTTCGCAAACCGGGGAAGCGCGCTCGTCGAGAGCAATCGCAGACAAGCGCTGCTGATCGAGGGAGCGACCCCGCTTCGCAATGATACGGGCTTGGCCGTCGGGAACGCGCTGAACGTGGACGGAACATCTTATTTGCTTCTGCCGGGTCCTCCGCGGGAGATGAAGCCCATGTTCGACAACGACGGCAGGGCTTGGTTGAAAGAGCGGTTGGGATCGGCATATTCGCTCCATTCCGTCATGCTGAAATTTGCGGGCATCGGGGAATCAATGCTGGAAGATTTGTTGCTCGACCTGATCGAGGCGCAGCAGGACCCTACGATCGCCCCTTACGCCAAGGAAGGGGAGGTCGCTGTCCGAGTGTCGACGAAGGCTGCGGATGCCGGGGAGGCCGCCCGTAAGCTGGAAGCGACCCTGACGGAAATCCGCATCCGGACGAAATCTTATCTATACGCGGAGGAGGACATCCCCATCGAAGCGACGGTCATGCGGATGCTGACCGAAAGACAGCTCACCTTGACCCTTGCGGAGAGCTGTACCGGCGGCATGGTGTCGGAACTGATTACGACGATTCCGGGCAGCGCTGGCGTCTACCGGGGCGGCATCGTTTCATACAGCAACGAAGTAAAGATGCGGCAGCTTGGCGTACCTCGGGAGCTGTTGGAGGGCGACGGGGCGCCCGGGGCGATTAGCGCAGAGACGGCTCTGGCGATGGCTGAAGGCGCCCGGGCGGCCATAGACGCCGACTTTGCGTTGTCGGTCACCGGCAATGCGGGGCCTGCCGCGGCAGAGGACAAGCCCGTAGGCCTCGTCTACGTCGGCTTGGCCGAACGGGGGCGCGAGACGAGGGTAGAGAAGCTGCAGTTGTCCGGCGACCGCGAGGGCATTCGGCTTCGGGCCACGAAACGTGCGCTCTACATGCTCTGGCAGTCTCTCTCGGGGCAACAGGGGAATTAGCTTTGCTTAGGCGAGGGTAAGCGAACGCGTGTGTCGCGGCGTTTCGGCTTCTTATGGTCATTATCCCGTTCGGTCAGAAGATGCGTGGGGGAGTAGGTACCTCGATTTGTCGCTTATGGTCATTATCCCGTTCGGTCAGGAGAAGCGTGGGGGAGCAGGTGCCTCGATTTGGTTGCTTACGGTCATTATCCCGTTCGGTCAGGAGAGCGTGGGGGAGCAGGTGCCTCATTTTTGGTCGCTTATGATCATTATCCCGTTCGGTCAGAAGTTCAAGGGAGTGTCGATGCAACGTCTAGGCCGCTTATTGCCATTATCCCATTTGTTCAGGATAGGAAATCGTTAAGGTAACCTTCTGCCCTTTTTCTTGATGCAGTAACAGGAATTTTCCCGAGTAAAGGCTCTATCTGATCGACGGGGATATTGGCCAAAAGCTGACTGAGAGGAACCGCCGGAATCGGGAAGTCTGAGCGAAGGGGATAATTGTGACAAAACCTTGTCGAGGCTTGTCATCCGCGGGGAGCTGTGTTAAAGTTTACTAGAAAGTTGCGGAAGAACCGTAGCGAAGATTACTTTGCTGCGGTTCTTTTTTATAAAAAAATCGAACAAATGTTCTCAAAAAGCTTGGCAAACGAATGGAAACACGGTATGATAAAACTATCAAAAAGATAAGGATGTGGGTGTGTTGTCGGATCGTCGCGCCGCACTAGACATGGCCTTGCGCCAAATCGAGAAGCAATTCGGTAAAGGTTCCGTTATGAAGTTGGGAGAGAGCGCCCAGCGTACGGTAGAGACGGTGTCCAGCGGCGTGCTGGCGCTCGATATCGCGCTTGGCATCGGCGGCTACCCGCGCGGGCGGATCATAGAAGTGTACGGACCGGAATCATCCGGTAAAACGACGGTGTCCTTGCACGCGATCGCGGAAGTTCAGCGCTCGGGCGGTACGGCGGCATTCATCGACGCGGAGCACGCGCTTGACCCGACATACGCGAGAAACTTGGGCGTCAACATCGACGAGTTGCTGCTGTCCCAACCGGATACCGGTGAGCAAGCGCTTGAAATCGCGGAAGCTCTCGTGCGCAGCGGCGCGGTCGACATCATCGTCGTCGATTCGGTGGCCGCGCTCGTTCCGAAAGCGGAAATCGAGGGAGACATGGGCGATTCGTTCGTCGGCCTTCAGGCTCGTCTGATGTCGCAGGCAATGCGTAAGCTGTCCGGCGCGATCAGCAAGTCGAAGTGCCTGGCGATCTTCATCAACCAACTCCGCGAGAAGGTCGGCGTTATGTTCGGAAATCCGGAGGTCACTCCCGGCGGACGGGCGTTGAAATTCTATGCCAGCGTACGTCTCGACGTACGTCGCGTAGAGGCGATCAAGCAAGGCAACGACGTGGTCGGCAACCGGACGAAGATCAAGGTCGTGAAGAATAAGGTGGCGCCTCCGTTCAAGCAAGCGGAAGTGGATATCATGTACGGCGAAGGCATCTCCAAGGTCGGAAGCATCGTCGACATCGGCACCGAGCAGGAAATTATACAAAAGAGCGGCGCGTGGTTCTCTTATAATAGCGAACGGTTGGGCCAAGGCCGCGAGAATGCGAAGCAGTATTTGAAGGATAATCCGGATATCTCGGACAAGATCGAGAATCAGATCCGGGAACTGCTGCTTAGTTCTTCCGCAGTGGCCAGCCAGTCCGCTTCAATGCCAGTCGAAGAGGACGAAGACGACTCCGAGTTCGCAGAAGAGTTGTAATGGACGGTCGGAAAGCCGATCAATCAAATATAAACGAACGAGGGGGCGGCATATCGGATGCCGCCCTTTGCGTTTGAAGAGGGGAGTACAACCGATGGACATGGAAAAGCTGTCGCGATTGCCGATCGAAGGAGCGACCGTTACGGGCATTGAATCCCATCCGAAGAAGCCCCATATGTACCGAGTAACGATAAAGCTGGACATAGCTGCGGAAAAAGAGGATGAATTCGTCGGCAAAAGAGAAGAGTCCGAGGACGGGAACAGGGAGAAGAAAATAAGGAAACGGGAAACAACCGAGAATTCCGAGGAAGCCGAACGGATCGTCGGAGCGAAAACTGGGAATTCCGAAGCGGAAGCGCCGAATGCCGGAACCGGGGACTGGAATTCCGAAGTGGACGATTTGATTGCCTCAGCGAAATCGGCAAAGCGTTCGGAAGAGACGGTGCTCACCGTGCACGAGGATACGCTTGTAGGCTGGCGCTTGCTGAAAGACCGCAGGCTGACGGCGGCCGAAGTCGAAACGCTCAGGAAAGATGAACTGAAAGAGGACGCGTACCGTTCGGCGCTGAATATGCTGGAGAGGAAGCCGAGGACGACGGCGGAGTTGTCTATGGCGTTGAAACGAAAAGGGTATGCCGCGGACGTTGTCGAAGCGTGCGTCGAACGTCTGCGGACGAGAAAGATGCTGGATGACTCGGCCTATGCCAAGAGGTTCACGGAGCAGCGCGCGGCCGGACAGCGTAAAGGACGGATGTTGATTCGGCAAGAGCTGCTGCAGAGGGGCGTCGACCGTCAAGAGGTGGAGCGGGCGATCGGCGAGCTGGACGGAGAGGTGGAGCGGGAAGCCGCGCTCGCACTGGCCCGCAAGCGCTGGCCGGCGACAAAAGGGAATGATAGGGAACGAAAAATGAAGCTAATGGGCATACTGCTGCGTAGGGGGTTTCCGAGCGGACTCGCAAGGATGGCGGCGCAGCAGGCCGCCGCCGAGGCGGGCGAGTCGCTTGTGGACGAAACGGATGATGGATTCCAGGAGAGCTACGATCTGGATATTTAAGGAGCCTGCTTATAAAAATCGCGTATCCGCAATCGGTCGTTGCTTGACAATCTAATTTCGCAAAAGATAAAATGATTTTGTATTCCATCTTCCACTCCGGCCGCTTTTTCCTTCCAAGAAGCGATTCGGAGCGCGTTTTTACGACACTTTTTGCTTTGTTCACACGTAATCAAACGGTTTGGAAACCGGAAAATCAATTGAATAAGTATCCCCAAGCGGTTGCCTTGGTGATGCAACGAGGAGGTGAGAGACCATGATAGACGCATGGATCTGGATCTTGATCGTTCTCGTTGTTGGCGTCCTTTGCTTTGGGATCGGTTATGTCGTACGCAAATCCATTGCGGAAGCCAAAATCTCCAGCGCCGAAGCGGCTGCGGTACAGATCGTGGAAGCGGCTAAAAAGGAAGCTGAAGCGGTACGCAAGGAAACGGTGCTGGAAGCCAAAGACGAGGTGCACAAACTCCGTAACGAAGCGGAACGCGATATTCGCGAGCGCCGCAACGAAATTCAACGCCTGGAAAGGCGGCTGTTGCAGAAGGAAGAGTCGCTGGATCGCAAGCTCGAAGCGTTGGAACGCAAAGAGGAGCAAGTCGCCAACAAAGAGAAGCGAGTCGAAGAGATTCAAGACCAGATCGAAGTGCTGCACAAGCAGCAGATTGCCGAGTTGGAGCGGATTTCCAATCTGACTACGGAAGATGCCAAGCAGCTCATCCTGTCTAGCGTGGAACAGGAAGTGCGCCACGAGACGGCCCAGATGATCAAGGAAATCGAACAGCAGGCCAAGGAAGAAGGCGACAAGAAAGCGCGAGACATTATCTCGCTCGCCATCCAGCGCTGCGCCGCGGATCACGTGGCGGAGACGACGGTATCCGTCGTCGCGTTGCCTAACGAGGAGATGAAGGGGCGGATTATCGGCCGTGAAGGTCGGAACATCCGCGCGCTGGAGACGTTGACGGGTATCGATCTCATTATCGACGATACGCCGGAAGCGGTCATCCTGTCGGGCTTCGATCCGATTCGCCGGGAGATTGCCCGAACCGCTCTCGAGAAGCTGGTGGCGGACGGACGGATTCATCCTGCACGTATCGAGGAAATGGTCGAGAAGTCCCGCAAGGAAGTGGACGAACGGATTCGGGAGTACGGCGAGCAAGCGACGTTCGAAGTGGGCGTTCACGGCTTGCATCCGGATTTGATCAAGATTCTCGGCCGCTTGAAGTTCCGGACGAGCTATGGACAGAACGTCCTGAAGCATTCGATGGAAGTCGCCTATTTGACCGGCCTGATGGCCGGGGAGCTGGGAGAAGACATCACGCTTGCCAAAAGAGCGGGTTTGCTTCATGATATCGGCAAAGCGCTCGACCACGAAGTGGAAGGCTCGCATGTCGAGATCGGCGTGGAATTGGGCAAGAAATACAAGGAACATCCCGTTGTCATTAACAGTATCGCGTCTCACCATGGCGACGAGGAAGCGACTTCGGTTATCGCGATGCTCGTAGGCGCCGCGGATGCGCTCAGCGCAGCCCGCCCGGGCGCGCGCCGCGAAACGCTGGAGACGTACATCCGCCGGCTCGAGAAGCTGGAGGCAATCTCGGAGTCTTTCGAAGGCGTCGAGAAATCGTATGCGATTCAAGCCGGACGCGAGGTGCGCGTTATGGTTCAACCCGAGAAGATCGACGATACGGAGGCGTTCCGTCTCGCCCGGGATATTACGAAGAAGATCGAAGGTGAACTGGATTATCCGGGGCACATCAAGGTTACGGTCATTCGCGAAACCCGTGCGGTCGAATACGCCAAATAAGGCACGGAATGCAGGGAAGGCTGAGAAGTGGCTGCGGCAACACGACGCAGCCGCTTTTTCCCTTTTATAGGAGTTTTCGGAAAGAGAGCGTGAGAAAGATGAAAATCGTATTTATCGGCGATATCGTCGGCAACGTAGGAAGAGACACGGTCAAACGACTGCTGCCTTGGATCAAAGACAAGTATCAGCCGCACATCGTTATTGCCAATGGAGAAAACGCGGCGGGCGGACGGGGCATCAACGCATCTATCGCGCGAGAGCTCTACGAATGGGGCGTGCACGGCATTACGATGGGCAACCATACTTGGGATAACCGCGATATTTTCGAATTTATCGACGACGAGCCCCGTATCGTCCGGCCGGCGAATTTGCCGCCGGGTACGCCCGGACGAGGAAGTATGATCGTCAAAGTCGGGGGCAAGGAACTCGGCGTCGTGAACCTGATCGGACGAACGTTCCTGCCGCCGGCGGAATGTCCGTTCCGTACGGCAGACGAAGAGATCGAGAGGCTTCGGCGGCAGACGAAGTGCGTGCTCGTCGATTTTCACGCGGAGGCGACGAGCGAGAAAATCGCGATGGGCTGGCATCTGGACGGCTACGCGTCGCTTGTCGTCGGGACGCACACGCACGTGCAGACGAATGACGCCCGCATTCTGCCGGAAGGGACCGCTTACTTGACGGACGCGGGGATGACGGGGCCGCGCGACGGCGTACTGGGCATGGAGAAGGAAACGGTGCTGCGTCGTTTTATTACCGGTATGCCTGGACGTTTCACGGTGGCCGAGGGCAAGTGGACGCTGAACGGCGTATTCGCCGAAATTGATGAAGCGACGGGAAAGGCCGTTAAGATTCAGAACATTAGCGTGGACGAGGATTCCTGGATTGCCGTGTAACAGGGTAGGTTTTGCGGCGAACCGGCGTAGGACCGCTGCGCGATCGAAGGCGATCGGGGCGAGAGGAGCATGGCCGACGTTGGAACGAAGGATGACATGGATGGTCGTAGGGGAATAGGTGTTGGAATTGCAGTTTGATCGACGTGCGATGGAAGTCTGATTTGGCGGACATTCCGAGGCCGTACCTCAAGGGAAAAGAAGGAATTATCGGGCGGGTTACCGAATAAGTATGCCTTAGTGGGCCCATCCTTCGATTTCCGATAGATTCCCGATGCAACCGATGAGCCGGAGAGGCGGGTTGTCATAAGAGGAGGTACTGGTCATGGAAGTATTAAAGGTTTCCGCAAAGTCCAATCCAAACTCCGTAGCAGGCGCACTGGCGGGCGTACTCCGCGAGCGAGGAGCGGCCGAATTGCAAGCGATCGGGGCCGGGGCGCTTAATCAAGCGGTCAAAGCGGTGGCGATCGCCCGCGGTTTCGTGGCGCCGAGCGGCGTGGATCTGATCTGCATCCCGGCATTCACGGATATTGTGATCGACGGAGAAGACCGGACGGCGATTAAGCTGATCGTAGAGCCGAGGTAATCCGCCGGAGAGCGGCTGTTGACCTGTTGATTGATCATGCGAACGATTCGGCGCGCGCCGCCGAAGGGGAGCATCATCGAGGCGACAGGTTTTTTTGTGTCCGCGCGAGCAACGCGGAAATGAAAGCTTCGGGAGGAAAACACATGAGAATCGTGGATTTGCATGCCGACGTGCTGAGCAAGCTGCTCGAAAACCCGGGAGTTCGCTGGAGGGACCCGCAATCCGGCGAGAGAGCTTCGTTCGATGCGACTCCGGGCAGGCTGCGGCAAGGGGGAGTCGGACTTCAGGTATTTCCGCTGTTCCTGCCGGAGGGGGTGCCGCATCATCCAGAAACGGCGTTCCGGGGAGCGGAGCTGTTTTGGCACGAGATTTTAACGACTCCGGGTATCAAACTGATACGTACCGCCGCCGACCTCGAGACCGCGCGAAGGGAAGGGCGGATCGGCGCTTTGTTTTCTCTGGAGGGCGCGGAGGCGTTGCAAGGAGAGATGTGGGTGCTGAGGCTGCTTCACCGGTTGGGGCTGCGTCTTCTCGGGCCCACCTGGAATCATGCGAACTGGGCTTGCGACGGAGCTATGGAACCGAGAGGCGGCGGGTTTACGAAAGCCGGGAGGCAACTGGTTACGGAATGTGAAAATATGGGCATTCTATTGGATGTGTCCCATTTATCCGACCGAGGCTTCTGGGAGCTGGCCGAGCGGGCGACCCGTCCGTTCCTCGCCTCGCATTCCAATGCGCGTTCGATCGTCGATCACCCGCGAAATTTGACGGACGAGCAGATTCGGGCGATTATCGCGGCGAATGGCCTGATCGGGGTCACCTTCGTTCCCTGGTTTGCGGCGAAGGAGGAGCCGGCCCGGATCGAGGACGTTCTTCGGCATATCGATCACGTGTGCGCGTTAGGCGGCGAGAAACATATCGCGCTAGGCTCCGATTTCGACGGCATCTCCAGGCATGTACAGGGACTCGAGCATCCGGGGCGGTATCCGGACCTCGCGGAAGCGATGTTGAAACGTTATCCGGAAACTTTCGTACATGATATTATGGAGAACAATGCCATCCGGTTTTTGACGACAAATCTACCTAATTGAATTGTTCGAGGAAAATCGATCTCTATTTGGGAACGTTTTCATCGCAAACTGTTATGCGTTCGGTAAGCGAATATGTCTTGCATTTTACGTTCGTTAAACATAAGATTTATACGGGGTAATAAAATATCATTGGGTAAATCTGTCGAAATTGGACGAACCAGAGATTAAGAGGAGATGGGCACTGTGATCAGTCAACTGTCATGGAAAATTGGCGGCCAGCAAGGGGAAGGCGTGGAAAGCACGGACCGAATCTTCTCCACTGCCCTCAACCGACTGGGTTACTACCTATACGGGTACCGGCATTTTTCCTCGCGGATCAAGGGCGGACACACGAACAACAAAATCCGTATCAGCACGAAACCGATTCGGGCGATATCCGACGATTTGGACATTCTGGTCGCCTTCGACCAGGAGAGTATCGATCTGAACGCGGGCGAGCTTCGTCCTGGAGGCGTTGTTGTCGCGGATGCGAAGTTCTCGCCGACGATTCCGGAAGGCGTGCAAGCGCGACTATTCGCAGTACCGATTACAGCCATCGCAGAAGAGCTTGGAACCTCCCTCATGAAAAACATGGTCGCTTCCGGGGCATCCTGGGGGCTGCTTGGTTTGCCCATGGAAATTTTCAATAAAGCGGTTGAAGAAGAATTCGGACGCAAGGGACCGGCCATCGTCGAGAAGAACGTGGAAGCGGTGCGTCGCGGCGCGGAGTTTATTCTGGAGCAGGCCGGCGGTCCGCTTGACGAGTTCAAGCTGGAGGACGCGGACGGCAAGATGAAGCTATTCATGATTGGCAACGAAGCGCTCGCGCTCGGCTCGATCGCAGCCGGCTGCCGCCTCATGTCGGCGTATCCGATTACTCCCGCGTCCGAAATTATGGAATATTTGATCAAGAAGCTGCCGAAGTTCGGCGGCACGGTCGTGCAGACGGAAGACGAGATCGCCGCGGTGACGATGGCGATCGGAGCGAACTATGCGGGCGTCCGCACGATGACGGCTTCCGCGGGTCCGGGCTTGTCGCTGATGATGGAGGCGATCGGCCTGTCCGGCATGACGGAAACGCCGCTCGTCATCGTCGATACGCAGCGCGGAGGCCCTTCCACGGGATTGCCGACGAAACAGGAGCAGTCCGATATCAACGCGCTCATCAACGGGACGCACGGGGAAATTCCGAAGCTGGTCATCGCGCCGAGCACGATCGAGGAATGCTTCTACGATATGATCGAAGCCTTTAACCTGTCGGAGGAGTACCAGATTCCCGTGATCGTCGCGACGGATCTCCAGCTGTCGCTCGGCAAGCAGACGTCGGAGCCGCTCGACTACGATCGGATCGCCATCAAGCGCGGGAAGCTCGTTACCGATGAGCTGCCGCCGAACGAGGAAAATCGTTTGTTCAAGCGCTACGAGTTTACCGAGGACGGCGTTTCCCCCCGCGTGCTGCCGGGCGCCAAGCACGGCATTCATCACGTCACGGGCGTCGAGCACGATCAGGAGGGCCGCCCTTCCGAAAACGCGCTTAACCGCGAGAAAATGATGGACAAACGCCTCGGCAAAATTTCCGACCTGCGTATCACAGACGCGATCAAGGTGGACGGTTCCCACGCGAATCCGGATCTGCTGATCGTCTCGATGGGTTCGACGGGCGGAACGATCGAGGAAGCGCGCTCGCGGCTGACCGCGGACGGAGCGAAGACGAACCAGATGATGGTACGTCAGATGCATCCGTTCCCGAGCGAACTGCTGAAGCCACATCTCGATGCGGCGAAGCAAATCGTCGTTCTGGAAAACAACGCGACGGGACAGCTCGCGAACTTGATCAAGCTTCACCTCGGCTATCACGATAAAGTCCGCAATTTGCTGAAGTACGACGGGACGCCGTTCCTGCCTTCGGAAATTCACAAAGCGTGCAAGGAGCTGATCTAAGTTGGCCACATTCAAAGAGTTTCGCAACAATGTCAAGCCGAACTGGTGTCCCGGCTGCGGCGACTTTTCCGTGCAGGCGGCGATCCAGCGGGCCGCGGCGAACGTCGGCTTGGAACCGGAACAGCTCGCGGTCATCTCGGGTATCGGCTGCTCGGGCCGGATTTCCGGATACATTAACGCGTACGGGCTTCACGGCATTCACGGGCGCGCGCTGCCGATCGCGCAAGGCGTCAAGCTGGCGAACCGCGAGCTGACGGTCATCGCTTCCGGCGGCGACGGAGACGGTTTTGCCATCGGCATGGGGCATACGATCCACGCGATTCGCCGCAACCTGGACGTTACGTACATCGTCATGGACAACCAGATTTACGGCTTGACGAAGGGACAGACCTCCCCGCGCAGCGCCGAAGGCTTCAAAACGAAGTCGACGCCGGAAGGATCGATCGAGTCGACGCTGTCGCCGCTGGAGATCGCGCTGTCGGCCGGCGCGACGTTCGTCGCCCAGTCGTTCTCGAGCGATCTGAAGCAGCTGACCTCGCTGATCGAGCAAGGGCTCGCGCACAAGGGCTTCTCGCTCATCAACGTATTCAGCCCTTGCGTCACGTTCAATAAAATCAATACGTACGATTGGTTTAAGGAACATATCGTCAACCTGGATCAGTTCCCGGATTACGATCCTTCCAACCGCGTCGCGGCAATGAACAAAATCATGGAGACCAGCGGTATGCTGACCGGTCTGATCTATCAGAACAAGGAGCGCAAGTCTTACGAGGATCTGGCGATCGGGTTCAAGGAAGAAGCGCTCGCGAAGCAGGATTTGACGCTGTCGCGCGAAGACTTTGACAAATTGTTGGCGGAATTCAAATAAGGCCCGATTCGGGCCGCCTGGACGAGGCGCGCGGGTTTGTCCCGCGCGCTTCTTGCGTTATACTTGGGGAGACAGGAGAATATTAGAAAGGTTGGGTTATTCATGAGTGGAGCGGAGAGCAAGAAAATACCCGTAGGCGTATCGGCCCGCCATATCCATCTATCCCAGGAACACGTGGAAGCCTTGTTCGGCGCGGGAACTAAGCTGACGGAGTTCAAGCCGCTGTCGCAGCCGGGGCAATTCGCCGCGAACGAAACGGTAGCCGTTTACGGACCTAAAGGTTCTTTTCCTAAAGTGCGCATTCTTGGACCGGCCCGCAAGGCGATGCAGCTGGAGGTATCCCGCACGGACGCGTTCGCGCTCGGATTAAAGCCGCCGGTACGCGAGTCCGGCAACATAGAAGGGACGCCGGGCATTCGCATCGTCGGTCCCGCAGGCGAAGTGACGGTCGATCAAGGCGTAATCGTCGCGGCCCGCCATATTCATTTTCATACGTCGGATGCAGAGCGCTGGGGAATTCGGGACAAGCAGCTGTTGAAGGTGAGAGTCGGCGGAGAACGCGGCGTCGTGTTCGAGCAGGTCGTCGCCCGAGTGTCCGACAATTTCGCGCTCGATATGCACATCGACACGGATGAAGGCAACGCGGCCGGCGCGATTACCGGCGACTTCGGAGAAATCGTGGAATAAAGGCGAGAATAAGAGAATGAAGACCTTCCGCATGCTGGGGAGGTCTTCTGCCGAGACTGCCGGATTTTCGCTTCGCCATAGATTCGGAGCCTGCGTTGTGCTATAATTTTTTATTGATGCTTTCATGAAAATTTGTCTTTTCGAAGACGGAATTGATCATAGAGGGAAGTGGGATCCAATGACGCAGGAGGCCTCCAACGTGTCGAAGCCGGCAGGCCAGGCCAAAGATTACAGCAAATACTTTGACTTCTCCGGCGCCAAAGTCATTTCCGAGGATGAACGCGGCCGAACGATCCGTCTGAACGGACGGGAAATTCATATCGTCTCCGAACCGAACTATCGGCAGGAGAAGCAGCGCGGCAAGGAAGAGGTCAAGGTCCTCTACGATAATGCCGTGCCCGACGAGCTGAAGGCGCTTGGGGTCGGAAGAAAATATTTGATCTACACGTATGGCTGCCAGATGAACGAGCACGACACGGAAGTGATGCGCGGTTTGTTCGAGGAAATGGGCTACGAGCCGACGGAAGAACGCGCGGACGCCGACGTCATTCTGCTCAATACGTGCGCGGTGCGCGAGAATGCGGAAGACAAGGTGTTCGGAGAGCTCGGGCATCTGAAGGTGCTGAAGCAGCAGCGTCCCGAGCTGATTCTCGGCGTGTGCGGCTGCATGTCGCAGGAGGCGTCCGTCGTGAACCGGCTGATGCAGAAGCATGCGCATGTGGATCTTATTTTCGGCACGCACAATATCCATCGTCTTCCGCACCTGTTGCAGGAAGCCCATTTCGGCAAGGAAATGGTGATCGACGTCTGGTCCAAGGAAGGCGACATCATCGAGAACCTGCCGAAGAAACGGACCGAAGGGCTGCGCGCCTGGGTAAACATCATGTACGGCTGCGACAAGTTCTGTACGTATTGCATCGTGCCGTACACGCGGGGCAAGGAGCGGAGCCGGCTTCCCGAAGACGTGATCGCGGAAGTGCGCGATCTCGCCCGCCAGGGCTTCAAGGAAATTACGCTGCTAGGGCAGAACGTGAACGCATACGGCAAAGACTTTGAAGACCGGGACTATCGTTTCGGGGATCTGATGGACGATATCCGCAAAATCGACATTCCGCGCATTCGTTTTACGACGTCGCACCCCCGCGATTTCGACGATCATTTGATCGAAGTGTTGGCCAAAGGCGGCAATCTGGTCGAGCACATCCATTTGCCGATGCAATCGGGAAGCACGGAAGTGCTGAAACGGATGAGCCGCAAGTATTCGAGGGAGCGTTTCCTGGAGCTGGCGCTGAAGATCCGTCGGGAAATTCCGAACGCGGTGCTGACGACGGACATTATCGTCGGCTTCCCGGGCGAGACGGAGGAGCAATTCGAGGAGACGTTGACGCTTGCGCGCGAAGCGGGAATTACGTCCGCCTACACTTATATTTATTCGCCGCGGGAAGGAACGCCGGCGTTCGACATGGCCGACAACGTTCCGTACGAAGCAAAGCAGAAACGGCTTGCCCGCTTGAACGAAGTGATCGGCGAGCTGTCGCTCGAGCACCATCGGTCGCTTGTCGGTCAAGTGGTAGAGGTGCTGGTAGAGGGAGAGAGCAAGAACAAGGCGAACGTGCTCTCCGGGCGCAGCCGCTCGAACAAGCTGATTCATTTCGAAGGGAAAAAGGAATGGATCGGGCAGTTCGTTCAGGTGAAAATTACGACGGCGCAATCCTGGTATTTGAAGGCGGAAGTCGTGGAAGAGCCTAAGGTTCCCAGTCAAGCGGGATGAAGCGGATTTGATTAAGAGACGAGACAAGAGCCGGGAGGAAAAGGTTAATGTCAGCACATGCACATGGTCATGACCATGACCACGATCATCACCACGAGGACGGTTACTCGATGCCGTCCTTCGACAATCGCGATCTTATCGTTCGCGAGGATATTTTGAGCAGGGCTCGCGAATTGGCCAACCTGATTACGACGACCGAAGAAGTCGGCGTCTACCAGCAAGCGGAGAAGCGGATTCAGAACCATGAGCGGGTTCAGGGGCTGATCGCGCAGATCAAGAAGAAGCAGAAAGAGCTTGTCGCTTTCCAGAACACGTTCAAGAATCCGTCCATGGTCGAGAAGATCGAGGCGGAGATCGGCGTGCTTCAAGACGAGCTCGACGGCATTCCGATCGTGCAGCAGTTTCAGCAAAGCCAGGTGGACGTCAATTATATGCTGCAGTCGATCATATCGATTATTCGCGACACGGTAGCGGAAAAGATCGACGTTGAAGCGGCAAAGCCGGCGGAGGCTCCCGAGCAGTGCGATTAAGCCTGTCCGAATGCGCAAGTTCGCATGTCCAAGCCGCACCATTCGAAGAGGCGGCGATGGCGGCGGAGTATATATAGAAGGAACCGGAAATGGCGGCGCGGGGAACAATCCCTGACCCGCCATTTTCGGTTTTCGGCCCGTAGCCGTCGACGAGATCGCCCCTCTAGCAGTCAGCGCTTTAAGCCGGACAAGGAGGCGATGCTCAGCGTAAAGTTATGTTGATCGAACTGCACCAGGTGTTTCTGATTGGAAGCAAGCCCCCAATTTCTCAGCCATTGCGGGGATAATCGGAGCCGATCGTCCGCAAGATTGGCCGGGACGTGCAGACGGAGCTTGGCGAGGTGTTTGCCTTTGCGGACTCTGATGATCAAACCTTGACGCTCGGGAATGCCTAGCCGTGACAGCAGTTCATAACCGACGGTAAGCGTTCCCGCGGAGGCCGATCCGGGTACGATCAAGGCGGTCGCCTGGCTGTGAGGGGAGGGACTGATCGTTAACGTCTGTTCGCCCGAATTGTAAACAAGCGTGTATCTGCGGAAGGCGGTAAGCCGGAATTGGCGAGCGAGCTCGAGGCTCATCTCCATGAAGTCGGCGAAGCATTCCCGCCCTTCGAGAAGTTGCAGTTGAATCTGCTGCTTGTCTCTGCCGCGCTTCAACGTCAATTGCGCGTTGCGGGGAATGGACAGCAGCCCGGAGGGCCTCTCCGAGCAATTCAAGTTGAGCACGACGGCGTGAAGAGGCAACTTGGCGATAAATAAATCGACTCGACCGCTTGCCATAGGATAAGGCACGCTCCTTCAGAACAAGAAAACTAATGAATCCTTCTACAGTATGCAAAAGAGGAGCAACCTGTTTGTACCATCGTCCTAAATAAAAAAGTAAAACGACTCCCTTCCCGCGGAGCGGGAGGGAGTCGCCAGTCCGGCGCCCGGCTCGATTCAACGTTTCTCCTTGCTCGAGGGCCGTACCAGCGGCAGCACGGGGCGAAGCGAAAGGATGATCAACGTAGCCGCGACCGCTTTGATCGCGTCCCCCGGCAAATACGGATACATGCCTGCTCGCAGCGCGCCGGTGAAGGTGTCGTATTTCTCGCTGTCCACGACATGCGCAAGCCAAGGGACGCCGGTTATGTATACGATCAAGGAACCGAAGACGAAAATCGCGATCAACAGCAAGAGCTGACGGGAGCGGCCGATTTTCCTTGCCGAACCGTAGATTCGGTCGGTCGTCCAGCCGATCAGGAAGGCCGAGACCGGAAACATCCATATAAATCCTCCGGTGGGACCGGTTATTTGGGCGATGCCGCCGGAACCGTTCATTAACGGCAGGCCGATCGCGGTCAACGCGACGACGAGAAAGATGCTCCAGAAGCCGTATACGGCGCCGAGCAGACCGCCGGCCAGCATGATGGCGAATTGCTGCAACGAAATGGGGACCGGCGTAAAGCCGAGATTGATCTTGATGAAGCTGCCGGCGATAAACAGAGCGCCGAACAGGGCGATGTAGACAATTCCCCGGATCCATTGGTTGGGGCGGCGAGCAGCGGTTGGCGTCGCGGCTTCGGATGATGCTCGAGTAGATGAATTAGACATTGTCAAAAGGCCTCCTAAATGTTAACCTGTATTCGTCATCGTGGTTAACAATTGAAATTGTAGCATGAGACGGTTCGTTTTGAAAAGAGGGATTTTGGCATGACGGGAAAACTTGCCGGAGCGAGCGTTCCGACCAATCAGGAAGCAATTGCGGCTTCCGCTGCCGAAAGCGGGCATGCCGGGAGAGGGGCTTGGGGTCCGGCCCCTCTCGAATTGGAATGCGTGTCGGTCTTTGGCGGTGCGGAAGCCGAGGCCGGGGCCGAACCGGCCGTCAGGTTGAGAGAAGCGACGTTAACGCTGGCGGCCGGAGAATGGTTAACGGTCGTCGGCGTTAACGGAAGCGGCAAGTCGACGCTGGCCCGGCTGCTGGCCGGCCTGCTTCCCGAACGGATGAGCGGCGGCGTGCGGCGCGGCTTCGCGGGAGACGGGGTCAGCCCGATCGTGCTGCAGCAGCCGAGGGCCCAGCTATTCGGCGAAACGCCTCGCGAAGAGGTCGTATTTGCTCTGGAATGGCGGGGCGTCGTCGCGGAGCGGATCGTCGAGTACGCGGAGCAAGCGATACATAGAGCTGGATTAGCGTCTTTGGCGGACGAGCCGTGGGAGCGGCTGTCCGGAGGTCAGCAGCAACTGGCCGCGGTCGCGGCGGCGACGGCGTATCCTTCTCCGCTTCTGGTGCTGGACGAAGCGACCTCGATGCTGGACGAGGACAACCGGGACGCGGTCATGCGGAGAGCGAGAGATCTGCATTCGAACGGGACATCGGTCGTCTGGGTCACTCAGCGGCTCGATGAGATTGGTCCGGACGACCGCGTCGTTGCGGTCGGGGCGGGGCGCATTGCGTTCGATGGCCGCGGCCGCGAGTTTCTGTACGGTTCGGCAGCCGGGAGCGGCGTTGAGATGAGGACGGAGACTGAAGCTGGAGCGGGACAGGGACGGCTCCCTGGCGGGGTATGGCCATTATCCCCTTGCCTCAGGGTAGGACTCAGACTGCCTTATCTGATGGAGTTGGCTCTGGAGTTGAGAAGGTCGGGCAAGCTAAGCGATCCGCTGCCGGTGACGGAGCGGGAATGGCAGACGGTATGGGGGAACGCGGAAAATGGCTAATCGATTAACGGCGACAGCCAAGCCGGACGCGATCCCTTTGAGGCTGGACGGCCTCAGGTGGAGGCGGGGCGAAGAGGGATTGAAGGCGAGCCGGTCGGAGGGGCTGACATTTACCCCGGGAACGATCGTGTTGCTGATGGGCGCGAACGGGGCGGGCAAGTCTACCCTTCTGGAGAAGATCGCTGGTCTGCGACCGCCAGAGGGCGTAATGGCCGCCTACGGGCCTGACGCGCTCTGGAGGAGAAGCCGCTTGCGCAAAAACGGGCTGCGTCTGAACGGAGAGGCGCTGCTGCGTTACAGTTATGCGGTCCAATCGCCAGAGGAGGGCTTGTTCGCCAGAAGCGTCGGCGACGAGCTAACCTATTCGCTGAGACCTTACGGCCTGGCGAAAGAGGAATGCGAGCTGCGTCGCGGGGAAGCGCTGCGCGCGGTAGGCTGGGAGAGCGAGGATTGGCTGGAGCGCGATCCCTATCTCATGAGCGGCGGAGAGCGGAGACGGACGGCGCTGGCCGCGGTGTTCTCCGCTCCGGCCCCGTGGCTGCTGCTGGACGAGCCGACGGCCGGCCTGGACGGAGAAGGGCATCGGACGATCGCGGGCAAGCTGAAGGAGCTGCGGGCCGAAGGACGGGGAATCGTGCTCGTATCGCACGATTCCGACTGGGCGCTGCCGCTCGCCGACGAAGCGATGCTGCTGGATGCGGCCGGAACGATCCGGCTGTGCAGCCGGGAGCAGCTCGTTAGGCATCCCGAGTGGCTGGCGGAAGCGGGCATGCGAGTGCCGGAATGGCTGCGGGCGGCGCATCGGCTATGGCGCTGCGGCGTTCCCGCGGATCTGGCGCTTGATCCGGCGGCCGCTGCAACGGCATGGAAGTCGGTGCGATCGAACGACTGCGCTGCTGCAGCTTTGGTCCCGGAGGGGGACGAAGATCGGGAGGCTCGGGAAGAGTTGAAGACGGTCGGAGAACAGAGGGCGCATGAAGGACGGAAGGAGTTCGGAAACCGGAATGAGCACGAAGAGCGGAAGGCTAACGGAGACCGGAATGAGCACGAAGAGCGGAAAAGGACCGATGAACATAAGGCTGGAGTACGGAAAAAGGAAGAAGATTTGGAAGCATGGGAAGAGCAGAAGGCTAACGGAGACCGGAATGTGCACGAGCTGGGTGCGCTCGGTGATCAGATCACGGTCGGAGATCAGAGAATACGAGAAGACAGGATGGCTGGCGGAGATCAGAGAATACGAGAAGACCGGATGACTGGCGGAGAGAGGGGAGCGGGCAAACGAATTGGAGAGAAGCGGCATCGCCTGATCGGCTTCGATCCGCGTTCAGTCTGGCTGGCGTATGCGCTGATCAGCTTCGGATTGTTCGCGGTGAGGGATTGGCCCGGACTTGCTGCCGGAGCCGTTGTCGTGTTGGCTCTGCTAGCTGCAGGACGGATCTCTCTGCGGCGCTGGCGAGGGTTGATCGTCAATTATGCGGTGTTCTCGGTGGCGACGTCGGCGATCTTCGCTTCGGGCGCCGGCGGCGAGTGGGCGGTGCGTGGTGAAGCTTTCGCTGATACGCTGTTAACGTTTATGCGGACGATGCTGATTTTGCTGCTCGGACTCGCGATCCCGCTGGTCATGTCGCCGCTGTCGCTTAGAAGGTCGTTGGAGCAGATGACGGCGATCGGAGGGAAAAGCCCGTTGTGGGCACAGAGGGGGATTCTCGCGGTTACGCTGATGATGAGGTTCGTGCCGGTGCTGCTGGAGCTGTGGGAGCGCTTCGCAAAAATCATCCGAGCTAGGGGAAAATCGCTGGCGATAGGTCCGGCCGCTCTCGGCCGCAAGCTGCGCGATACGGCTCTTCCGTTCCTGTTGGCGCTGTTCCGGCTCGGCGACGAGGTGACGCTGGCGCTGGAGAGCCGGGGCGTGGGCGGAACGCGGGCCGCCGTCCGGGCGCAAAGGCTGAGGTGGCGCGCCCAGGACTACGGCTTGGCGGTGGGCGCGCTGCTGTTGGCGCTGGGGATGTGGCTTATGCTCCGCCGCTAGCGCAAGGACTGTGGCTATGCTATGCCGCTAGCGCAAGGACTGTGGCTATGCTCTGCCGTTAGCGCGAGGGCTGTGGCTTATGCTCCGTCGTTAGCGCGAGAGCTGTGTCTTATGCATCGCCGCTTTGCGAGGGCAATGGCCAATGCTCCGGCGTAAGCACGAGGGCAGTGGCCTATGCCCCGGCGCTACCGCGCGAGCTATGTCCTATGCCCATGCTTCTTCGCTAGCACGAGGCAGCGGCCTATGCCTCACTGCTAGCGCGGGGGGAGTCGGTCGGCTTGAGCTTCAACGTAACCGTCGTTCCCCGGCCAGGCTCGGAGGAGATCGACAGGCCGGACGAGTAATCGTGGGAAAATAAGCGGATTCTCTCATGCACGTTGTACAGGCCGAAGCTTTCGGAGCCGGAAACCGGAGTCAGCAGCCGCTCCAACCGCTCCGGGGGAATGCCGACGCCGTCGTCGGTCACCTCGATCAGCAGCCAGGGGCCTTCCGTTCGGGCGGCGATGGAGATCGTGCCGCGCTTGGGCCGCTTCTGGTTGATGCCGTGTAGAACGGCGTTCTCGACGATCGGCTGCAGGCTCATCTTCGGCAGCAGGCGCTTCAAAGCCGACTCGTCGATATCGTATTCCATCCGGATGCCGCTGTCGTCCCGAGTGTTATGGATGTGCATGTAAGAGCGGATCAATTGAAGCTCCTCCGCCAGCGTCACGGCATCCCGTCCCTTGCTCAGGCTGAGCCGGAAATAGGTGGATAGCGCCTCGATCATATCGCTGATCTCTCCCGCGCCTCGACGGACGGCCATCCAGTTCATGCTATCCAGCGTGTTGTACAGAAAATGCGGGTCGATCTGCGCTTGCAGCGCCTTGAGCTGGGCGTCCCGCTCATGCAGCTTGGAACGGTAGGACTGCGCGGTCAAGTCGTGAACGGTCCGCACCATGCGGGAGATCGCGCCCTCGAGCTGCCGCAGATCGCCTTTGGATTGCGGAAGGCTGCCGTCGAAATGGTCGGTGCCCTCGGCTCTCAGGTAGCGGATCATTTCGCGAATCCGCTTGCCTAGACTTTCCGCCACCGCCGCGAACGAGAGGACAAGGATGAAAATAAACACGACGGAGACGATGCCGAGCAGCAGCACGGCGGACATTTTCGTCAGCACGACGCTTTCCCCGGACAGCTCCGAGGTCGGCAGCTTGGCGACGATCGTCCAATCGGTGCCCGGTATGGCGCGGAACAAGTAAGAGTAGGCGCCCTTGTCCTCATGAAAGCTCCCTTCGGAAGAGGAGGCTATCTGCGCCGCCCGGCTCTCGTCGAGCTCGGCTTCCTCGCCGAGACGGGCCGTATCCGGATGCGAGACGATACGGCGTTCCTTGTCCACGATGAACACTTCTTGAGAAGGGGTCAAGGAAACTCGCCGCACGATGTCTTGAAGCGTGTCTGCCCTGACGTCCACGCTGAGAACGCCGACGGCCGCGCCGTAGCGAAGCGGATCGTGAACCATGCGAACGGCGGAAATGACATGCGCGTCGTCTTCTCCCAAGTAAGCTTGAAGGTATGCGCCCCGCCAGTAGTTCGCTCCGTTGCGTCCCAGCATGCTCTTGTACCAGGAGGAGGCGAGATCTAGCTTGTCCATGGAGAAGAAGTGCACGTTCTCCCGGGAGTAGGTCAGCTCCGGATCGACGAACAGGCGAATCCGGTGGATGCCGCGATTGCGCTCCGCGCTGGCCAGCAGCTTCTCCAGCGATTGGAATTCCGTGAGCTGCGCGTGAGCCGGTCGCCCGGCCCCGCTCAAATATTCGGCGAGAACTTCGTTGGCGAGCAGACTGTCGGAGACGCTGGCCACGTTGTCCAGCACGTTCGAGACGTTGTATTCCGCCTGGTTAAGCGTCTGAAGCATCGATTCGCTCATGTCCCGCTCGATAATGGCGGACGTCTGCCGATAGTAAGCGTAGAAGAGCAGGCAGCCCGGAAGCAGAATTAGGACGATATAGAGAGCAATCGCTTTTTTCGTGATATTGGCGCTGAAAAAAGCCCTCAAGTAGCCTCGCAGTCTTCTCCAGCCGCTCATAAGCCTCTCTCCCGGAATTCGCCCGGCGTATAGCCCGTCATCTTCTTGAACAACTTGCCGAAATAACCGGGGTCCTTGTAACCGACGGCGTAGCAAACGTCGTACAGCTTGTTCGCCGGATCGGCCAGCAGTCGCTTCGCTTGCTCGATTCTCGTCTCGATGACGCATTCGTTCAAAGTCATGCCCGTCTCCTGCTTGAAGAGCAGACAGACATAGGTCGTCGTCAAATAAACGGACGAAGCGATCCGCGCGTTCGTCAGCTCCTCGGCATAATGCTCCTCGATGAACCGCCGGATTTGCGCCACGACGTTATGCGTCTTTTTCTCTCTTTTGGCGGAGAATTCCTCGAATGCAAGCCTCAGATGAGAGAGCACCGCTTCGCGAAGCTCGGAGATCGTCTCGCTGGCCGATATCGCGGTCCACAGCCGCAGCTCGCTATCCTCCAGAAGGCCGCCCGGCAAATTCAGCTCCAGGCGAAGCTCGGAGCATGCCGCCAACAGCCGCGCGCAGGCGATCCTCGTGCGCACGATGCCGGCCGCGCGCTCTTCGCCGCTGAGCAGTTCTTCCGCAGCCACACGCACGGCGTCCCAATCCGGACTACGGAGCAGGGCGGCGATCTCCCTGGCATCGCCTCCCGCGCGCCGGGGATGAGAGGCGGCCAAGCTTTCCGCCAGTACGTCCATTGTAATGACTTTGTTTTTGCCCATATACCATTTATGCTCCGCCGCCTGGGAGGCCAATCGGTAAGCCTCCGGCAGCGATTCCCAGCTGCAAGCGGTCGGACCGACGCCGATCGTCACTTCGAGCCGGAGCAGCCGGTTGATTTGCTCCTTGATCCGGTCGATGATCGCGAACAGGCCGTCTTCGTCGGAGTCGGATTCAAGCTGAAGGATGCCGGCGTATTCCCCGGGCCTGACCTCGAACGCATGTCCCTCGCAGCCCGCGTTCATGATGTCCTCGCATATATTAAGCACCGCGAACGATCGGAGCTGCCGTTCCTTCTCGGGAACGGCCCCGAATACTTGCGCGTAATCGTCGATTCGGATCGCGAACGCGCCCAAACGGATCTCGTCGACCGGAAGCCGGATGCCGAGAAACGCAAACCGATCGCGTAAAGCCTCCTTATCGCTGACGCCGTCCAGCACGAGGGCGGCAAGATGCCGTTCGCGGAGCAGCGGGATGCTCTGGTTCAGCTTGATTCTCAGTCCGTTCAGGCGGTCGCGATCGGCCTCTTCCTCATCGAGCTTGCGCACGACGCGGCTTACGATCTCGTTCAGCTCGTGCAACCGTATCGGCTTCAGCAAGTAGTCGACGGCCTCCAGCTTGATCGCCATTTTCAAATAGTCCAAATCTCCGTAACCGCTTACGAAAACGATCTTCGCCGGATGCCCCTCTTCGGCCAAACGCTGCGCCAGCGCAATGCCGTCCATATGCGGCATCCTCACGTCGGTCAGCACGATGCGGACGTCTTTCGCGGCGCGGATCGCCTGCAGGGCGACCTCTCCGTCCTCCGCTTCCCCGGCCACTTCGATGCCGAAGGCGGACCAATCGACGCATTCCCGCAAGCCGGATCGGACCGAGCTTTCGTCATCGACGATAAATAGCTTGTACATTCCGCAATCCCCCCGAATTGATGTCGAAAACTATACAGCAGCACCTTAAAATCGTAATCCGCTCCCCTATAAACCCGGTTCGGGCAGCGGTTACAATGTTATCAGGGGAAACCACACCATCCCTATTGTAAGGCGAATTCGAAAAAAGCGTAAGCCTTTTTCGAATGCGGACCGCCGTTCCGCGGGCGGCGGCGCCGCGAATTTTGGAAAGGATGAAAGGCGATGAAGGAATCCGAAGCGACGCTTGCGCGGCTGCCGTCCAAACCGGACGAAGGCCGCTCCAAGCCGGACAACAACCGATTTTGGCGCTATTTTCGGATGAATTACGATCTGTATCTCATGTCCGTTCCGGGCTTGATCTTCCTGGTCGTCTACAAATTCACGCCGCTGCTGGGCCTGACGCTGGCTTTTAAGGA
Source organism: Bacillota bacterium (assembly GCA_023418755.1). Taxonomy (GTDB): domain Bacteria; phylum Bacillota; class Bacilli; order Paenibacillales; family Paenibacillaceae; genus Cohnella. The sequence goes on from JAEZZE010000423.1 coordinate 25,835, forward strand.
TTTCAATCTGTTCGCGGGCGATAATATCGTCGATTCGGTCATTCGGAGCCCGTGGGTCGGCTTGAAGCATTTCAACCGGATTATGGAAGACGAAGCTTTCCTAAGGGTGATCGGCAACACGCTCGTGATCAGTCTGTACAAGCTGGTTTTCCTGTTTCCGGTCCCGATTCTGATCGCGGTCTCGCTGAACGAGCTGCGCATCCGGTGGATGAAGCGCTGGGTGCAGACGATCGTGTACTTGCCGCATTTTCTGTCGTGGGTCATTATTTTCGGCCTGTTCTACTCTCTGTTCGGCTCCTACGGGATGATCAATCAAGCGCTGGACGCGCTCGGAGTGAAAACCGTCAGCTTCTTCTCGGACTCTTCGTGGTTTCGTTTGCTGCTGGTGTTCACGGAGGGCTGGAAGGAAAGCGGCTGGAATACGATTCTGTTTCTGGCGGCGATGACCGCGATCGATCCGCAGCAGCAGGAGGCGGCGGTCATGGACGGAGCGGGCCGATTCAAGCGAATCTGGCACATTACGATTCCGGGTATCGTTCCGGTCATTCTGCTCGTTTTTATTTTGCGGCTCGGACAAATTCTGAACGCGGGCTTCGAGCAGGTGCTGGTCATGTACAATCCGGCGGTGTACGACGTCGCGGACATTATTCAGACGTTCGTCTACCGGATCGGTTTGGGCAAAATGGATTTCAGCCTGTCGACCGCGCTCGGGCTGTTCGAATCGGTCGTGGCGTTCGTTCTGATCTTCTCCAGCAATCAGCTCAGCCGGCGTTACCTGGGGAAAAGCATCTGGTAGGAACGAAGTCGGCAAGCGGAGAAGGTGAAGGTGTTATCGATGAACAACATTCGCAATCGGACGGACCGCTGGTTCGACGCGCTGAACGCGGTCTTGCTGGCCGGAGTCGGGCTGATCTGCCTGCTGCCCTTCCTGCACGTGCTGGCCAAGGCGCTCAGCGATCAGGCGTCCGTCATGGGCAACCGGGTGACGTTCTACCCGATCGGCGTGCACGGCGAGGCGTTTCGCTTCGTATTCGAGCATACGCGGTTTTTCGAGGCGCTGAAGGTGACGGCGCTGGTGACCGCGATCGGAACGGCGCTCAGCATGACGATAACGGTATTGGCGGCGTATCCGCTCTCCAAGCCCGAATTCAAAGGACGCAAAGCGATTCTGATGCTGTACGTGTTCAGCATGCTGTTCTACGGCGGCATCATTCCCGGCTATTTGCTGATGAAGGGGCTGGGGCTGCTCGATACGTTGTGGGCGATGATCGTGCCGCTGCTCGTCGTTCCGTTTAATCTGTTCGTCTGCAAAACCTTTTTCGAGGGAATTCCCGAAAGCATCGAGGAGTCGGCCAAAATCGACGGCGCGTCCAACTTCCGGATTTTGCTGCGGATCGTGCTGCCGATTTCGCTGCCGGTCCTTGCGACGCTCGGCATTTTCTATGCGGTCGGGTATTGGAACAATTATTTTCACCCTCTGATTTACGTCAATTCAATTGATCTCAAACCGCTGCAACTTTTCCTGTACGACACGATCGCGAACACGGAGGAGCTGCTGCAAGAGCAGCCGGATTCGGTCCGGCTCAGCATGGCGCCGGAAGGCTTCCGGGCGGCCACGGTGATTTCCTCGATCGTGCCGATTCTGCTCGTCTATCCGTTCCTGCAGCGCTATTTTGTGACGGGGATGACGCTCGGGTCGGTGAAAGGATAATCGTAGGGATGGCAGCGCGGATTGAAGCATGCAAACAAAAAAGGGAGGCCACATGTCAATGTTGGGAAGTCATAAATGGAAGAAAGCCGGTATCGCCGCCGCCGCTGCGGCCGTGCTGTTGGCGGGATGCTCGGGAGGAAGCCAACCGGAGGCGAGTCAGCCGGGCGCTTCGCCCTCGGCGAGCGGAGAAGCAGGAAAGCCGGATTTGAAGGTGCTCGCGTTCAACGTCGGGTTCGATCCGAACACCGAGCCGGTCGCCAAGGATATACAGGAGACGACGGGCTACAACGTGCATTACACGCTGCTGCCGAAAGACAATCCGGAGGAAAAGCTGAACATCGAAATCGCGTCCGGCGCGAATTACGATATTCTCTCGCTTAATCCGACGCAGTTCAATACGCTGGTGGCGCAAGGGGCGCTTCAGCCGCTCGGAGAGCTGGTAGACAAGTACGGCGCGAACATGAAGGAGGCGATCTCGGAAGCTTCGTGGGAGCTAGGAAAATACAACGGGGAGCTGTTCGGCATTCCTCAGAAAAACGAGCGGCCCAACATCGAGCAAACGATGATCGTCCGGCAGGACGTCATGGACGAGCTCGGCCTCAGCATGCCGGAGACGCTGGACGAGTTCTACGAGACGCTGAAAACGATCAAGCAGAAGAAGCCGGACCTGATTCCGCTGACGGGAGCGGGCATGAACGTGCCGATGGTGCTGAGCGCGTTCGGCTTGTACACGGGCTGGGCGGAAGGCGAGGACGGCCGGCTCGTGCCGAGAATCCAGCGGCCGGAGATGAAGGAATATATGACGTTCATGAAAAAGCTGTTCGACGAGGGGCTGCTCGACAAGGACTGGCCGATCAACAAGTCCGCGCAATCGCAGGAGAAGTTCGTCGGCGGCAAGGCGGCGATGATCTCGGGCGACTGGAACATGGCTTCGGGCATCCACGACGCCTTCAAGACGAACGTTCCGGAAGGCACGATGGGGTATATGCCACCGCTGCAAGGGCCCGACGGCTCGTCCGGGGTCGAGATGGCCGACAAGCTGATCTACGTCCATGCCGTTCCGAAATCCTCCAAGCATGCCGAGGACGCGATCAAATTCATGGACCTGAAGCTGGAGAAAAATAATTTTACGTTTCTGACGCTCGGGGAGAAGGGCGTGACGTTTAACGAGGAGAACGGCGTGTACAGCCCGATCATGCCGGTTTTCACGGAGCTAAGAGGCAGCGCCTACTTCTTTCTCAACGGGATCCGGGAAGCGGAATACGCCGATATGTGGCTGGCGCGCTTGCGGCGCACGCCGACGCTGTTCGAGGCGTTCAACGCGCTCAACAAGGATTTCGATAAGTACGCGAAACGCAATCCGATCGCGTTCATGCCGCCGATCGAAGCGGTTGGCAAAAACTTGCCGAGCCTGAATCAGAAGGAGAACGACTACTTCCTGCAGGTGCTGTTGAGCGGGGAGAAGATCGAGAACTACGACAAGTTCCTGAGCGGCTGGGATTCCTCCGGAGGCAGCGATGTGATGAAGGCGATCAACGAATGGTACGAGACGACGAAAAAATAAAGACGGGTGGGAGCGGGAGCATGAAATCGATTGTAGAGCCGGTAAGGAGCGTTCCGGTAGTGGCGGAGCCCGACGTGCTGGTCGTGGGCGGAGGCCCCGCCGGAATCGGCGCGGCGGTGGCCGCGGCCAGGAACGGCGCCAAGGTGCTGCTTGTCGAGCGGTACGGTTTTGTCGGCGGCAACTTGACGGTGGCGATGGTGAATCCGATGTTTACGTTCCACGATGTGAACGGCAATCAGGTCATTCGCGGAGTAGCGGGGGAACTGGTCGAACGGCTGGTGAACAAGACGGCATCCCCGGGGCACGTCACCGATCTGACGTTCGACAACGCCTCGATGTCGCCGTTCGATCCGGAGGGCATGAAGCTGGTGCTGTTCGAGATGCTGCGCGAGGCGGGCGTGGAGCTGATGCTTCATACGACGTTCGCGGAGGCGTATGCCGAGAACGGCCGGGTGACGGGCGTCATCGTCGAGAGCAAATCCGGCCGGCAGGCGATTCGCGCGGGCGTCGTGATCGACTGCTCGGCGGACGCCGACGTGGCGGCCAGAATCGGAGCTCCGTTCGTGAAAGGGCGGGAGTCCGACGGGGCGATGCAGCCGGTTACGCTATTCTACCGGGTGGCCGGCGTCGATGTCGGGCGGCTGAAGGCCTGGATGAAGGAGAATAGAGAGCTGCTCAAGGATTCGCCGACCGACGAAGAGATCGATTCGCAGAGCGCGCTTGCTTTTCTCGGGATGAAGGAGATCATCCAGGCGGCGGTAGAGCGCGGGGAATATCCGAAGGATGCGGCGCCGCGGATCTTGATGTACGAGTTGCCCCGGGAAGGGCAGTTCGCGATCAACTGCACGAGGCTGCAGGGCATCGACGGCACGAACGTGCGGGACTTGACGCGTGCGGAATTCGAAACCCGCCGCCAGGCATGGGAGGTCACCGAATTCATGAAACGGAATATCGGAGGCTTCGAGCAGGCGTACGTGCTGGATACGGGCGTTCAGGTCGGCGTAAGGGAAACGCGCCATATCGTCGGCGACTATACGATGACCGAGGACGACGTGCTCGGAAGCCGGGCGTTCGAGGACGGCATCGCATGCGGGACGTTCGCCATCGACATTCATCCGCCCGAGGGCGAGCAGCAAGTGTTTACCGGTTCGGGCAAGGCGGTGTACGAAATTCCTTACCGCAGCCTGCTTCCGCAGGGAGTGAACAATCTGCTCGTGGCCGGACGCTGTATCTCGGCGACGCATAACGCCTTCGGCTCGGTACGGGTCATGGCGACGGCGATGGGAATCGGCCAGGGAGCCGGAACCGCGGCCGCGTTGGCGGCGAGCCGAGGGCTGGGCGTGCGGGAGGTTCCGGCGGCGGACGTTCGGAGGCTGCTGATCGAGCAAGGGCAGTATTTGTTGGATGAGGAAGGCGTGGAGAAGAGGACGGATGAAGGGCTGCGGCTTACGAAGACGGACGGGTCGGGCAGCGCGGCAAGCCATCACAATCCGTTCGCGGGACGGAGCGGGAGCTAGGTAGGTTGAACCGAAGACACAGCAAGAGCAGATTCATTGAATTGGACATCCCATTCTTTGGTTCAACTTGTATTGAAGGAGGAGTTCCAGCAATGAAAGCCAGTATTGCTTTGAGTAAGGACGAACGGTTGGGTGAAGTCAGTCCTTATATTTACGGACAATATTTCGAGCATCTGGGTAATTGCATGTATCCGGGCGTCTTGGACGGAGATTCGCCTCTGTCGAACGAGCGCGGTCTGAGACAGGACGTGGTCGACGCTGCGCGGGAGCTTGGCGTCCCGGTTATTCGCTGGCCGGGAGGCTGCTACGTCGATCTGTACGATTGGAAGGATGGGGTCGGACCCCGCGAGAGCCGCCCGACCCGCGTGAACTGGCACTGGGGCGGCACGGAGTCGAACGCGTTCGGCACGGACGAGTTTCTAGCGTGGTGCGAGCAGGTCGGGGCGGAGCCTTATATCAACGTGAACCTGGGGACGGGAACGTTGGTCGATGCGCTGCGTTGGATCGATTACTGCAACGGGACGGAGACCGCCGACGCCCGGTGGCGGCGGGAGAACGGGCGCGATGAGCCGTACGGCGTGAAGCTGTGGGGCATCGGCAACGAGACGTGGGGCGCGTGGGAGGCCGGACAGCTCGGGGCGGACGAGTATGCGGCGAGGCTCGCCAATTGGGCTCAGTTCGCCAAGAAGTACGACGATGATCTGAAGCTGCTCGGGGTAGGCTCCTACGAGGGCAACGATCCGGAATGGGATCGCAAGGTGATCGAGGCGGCGGCTTCGTATCTCAGCTATTTGACGATTCATATTTACGGCTGCTCGGTCGATCGGGACAGCGACGCCGAGTATTACCCGATCGTCTACACGCCGGTGTATTTCGAGAATCAGCTTCGCAAAATGATCGCCACGATCGAGACGACTTTGAACCGGATGAAGCTGGATCGGCGGATTCGCATCTCCTTGGACGAATGGAACATCCGTCATTATGAGGAGGATCCGTCAAGCAAGGAAGGGTATGCGCTCAACCGCAACAGCCCTCGCAATCTTCAGGATGCGCTGTTCGCCGCCGGCGTGTTTCATGCGATGATCCGTCTCAGCCCGGCCGTTGGCATGGCCAACTATGTTTTCCTCGTCAACGGAAACGGGGTCATGAACGTCACGGTGGATGGCGTCATTAAGACGCCTATGTACCATCTGTTCAAGCAGTATCGGGAATGGATGGTCGGGGAGAGCGTACGGGTGGAGGTGCAGTCGCCTTCCCGGCTTACGCCGGCTCCCCAGGCGAGTCATCCGGGGTACAGCGCCGAGCTGGCCGGCCGGCATCAGCCGGTATCATCCCCTTACATCGATGCGGTCGGCGTGATCGGAGAGGACGGCAGTCTTCGCGTCGCGCTGGTGAACCGCCATCTGGAGGAGGCGTGCGAGATCGCGCTCGGAATTCCGGACGGCTATGCTTCGAAGGGGGAAATGTGGCTGCTGCATCATGAGGACATTCATGCGGCCAACACATCGGAGGCGCCGGAGCGGGTCATTCCCGTTATGCTGGAGACGGCGGAGCTGGAGGGAGGGCTTCGCATGCCGGCTCATAGCGTCGCACTGCTGCGGTTGGAGAAACGGGTAAGCTAGATGGAGTTGAAGAGCAAGGAGAGCAAGCTCGCGGTAGGTACGCGGGCTTGCTTTTTTGCGTGGAAGGGCTCGAAAAATGGGGAAGGAAGAGGGCTATTGTCATCAGATGTGATATAATTTGGAAATGCAGTCATGATTATCCGAAGGGAGAGGGGAAGGTTGATTTTATCCAAGGGGCAGAAAGCGGACCTCACGAAGGGCAGGAGCGTCAAGGAGATCACGTTCGCGTTAAGCTGGCATTCGGCGGATTCGGACATCGACATTAACGCTTCCGCTTTCCTGTTGGGACCTGGCGGGAAGTGCGCGAGGGACGAGGATTTTATTTTCTACGGGCAGCAAACGAGCCGACAAGGGGCCGTCGTTCACGCGCAAACGAGCCGCGAAGGCGGGGAAGAAATTCGAATCCGCATGGCCGATATTCCCTCGGATATCGAGAAGATTGCGATCACCCTGACGATTCACGACGGCGAGATTATCGGGAAGGCCTTCGGGCAAGTGGCCGATGCGGAGTGCAGCATTCGCGATTCCGGAACCGGGGAGCAGCTGGGGCTGTTTCGCTTCGGGGAGGGGCTGCGGCTGGAGACGGCGATCGTGGTCGGGGAATTTTATTTGCATAAGGGCGATTGGAAATTCAACGCGGTCGGCAGCGGCTTCAACGGCGGGCTTCCGAAGCTGGTGACGAATTTCGGGCTGGAGCTGGACGGCGAGGCGGACGCGGGATTCGAAGATGTTGAGGATTATGAAGGCGTCGAGGATTATGAAGACGTTGTGGATTACAAAGATGTTGAGGATTACGACGAAGATGACGATGACGACGACGATTTCGATTTCGACGAGGATTACGATGAGGTGGCCGCGGCTGCGGCGGAGCCGTTCATCAGGCCTTCCGAGTTCGTCAAGCCGACGGCTTCCGTACAACTGGGCAAGATCAACCTGGAGAAAAAGGGCAGCGTGAACATTCGCAAGGCGGAAAAGGTGACCGCGCGGCTGGAATGGGAATCCGACCGGGATCTGGATCTGTACTGTTTCTATGTCACGAAGAACGGAGACCAGGGGAAAATCTATTATCGCAATTTGGGCTCGTCTCAAAACTCGCCTTACATACAGCTCGACGGAGATTCGCAAAGCAACGGTCAAGAAACGATCACGATTCACAGGCCGGAGGAGCTGAGGTATGTTCTGTTTGCCGCGTACAGCGCGGTCGGCAACGGGATCGGCAGCTTCTATTCGATGAAGGCCCGGGCCGTCGTTGACAATCATCAGGGGCAGCAAGCGGTATCGTCTTTATATGAGAAAAACGATTTCGCCTACTGGGTGGCGATCGCGCATATCGATTTTACGTCCTCTTCGGAAATGAAAGTGAGTCATGTGGAACGATATTCGCGCAAGCACGTCGAAAGGAGCCCGGTGCTGTATGCGGACGGCTCGTTCAAGATGAATATCGGCGAAGAGGAATTCAAGGATTAGTAAGGAGGGACAAGCGGCTTGGAGTCAATCTTTAAGCCGCTTGTTGGCGAGGACGATAATGGCGCCCAGCAGACCGAGGGAAGCGCCGAACAGAAAGCCGGCCTGCAGGCCCCCGAGGCTGTTGAGGCCGCCCGCGATGTACGGCCCGAGAAACATGCCCAGCGAGTAGACGGACTGGTACAGCCCCATGGCGGTGGCCCGTTCGGCCGTGGCGAAGCTGCGGATGGCCAGGCTGAGCAGGAGCGGGAAATACATCGCTTGGGCGATTCCGTTGATCGCTTGCGTAAGCGCGAGCATGCCCAGGCTCTGAGTGAAGGGGATAATGGCCGTAGCGGCGGCGGCAAGCAGGAAGCCCGCGATCATTGTCGGGCGCGTGCCGAAGCGGGGCGCGAGATATCGGCCGCTCCACAGGGAGACGAGCGCGTGCGGAACCATGAACGCGACGACGATTCCGGTGAGCTGGGCTTCGCTGGCGCCAAGCTCGACCGCCTGCAGCGGCGTGAAGCCGAACATCGTCACGAACAGGATGCCATGCGCCAGTACGGACAGCGTCGACACGAGCCAGAGCAGGCGCGAGCGCAGCACTCCGGCGACGATCGTTCGGTCGATAGAGACGGGGGAGCGAGCAGGCTTCTGTTTGGCTTGCGGTTCGTAGACGAAGAACGCGACCAAGGTGCCGACCGCGGCCACGCCGACTCCGCACAGGAAGGCGTTGTTCCAGCCGCCTGCTGAAGCGAGCCAGCCGCTTGCGCTCATGCCGGCGAGCTGGCCGAACACGGTCAAGAAGCTGAGCGTACCCATCGCTTGGTGCGTCTGGTTCGGCGGATAGTAGGAAGCGTACAGCACTGTAAAGGGAACCCAGGCCGCCGCGCTCACCCCTGCCATCAGCCTGCCGGCTAGCGGGCCGCCCCATGTTCCGGGCAGCAGGAAGAGTAAACAGCTGACGAGTCCCGCCAACATGCCGATAATGAGAAACGGCTTCCTGCGCGTCATCGCATCTGAGAATATACCTAGCGGAAAACGGATAATGATCTGCGTGATGCCGTAGCTGCCAAGAATAAAGCCGATCCAGCCCATCGATAGACCGCGGTCGTTGAGGTAGGGGCTTAAGATCGGCACGTAAATATAGAGCGTCGTCCAATACAGGATCGTCGCGGCCGCGAAGATCAGGTGTCGGCTTCGGACAGACGGTGCGTCTTGCCGTTGCCGTAACTCTTGCGTCGAATCGGATGTCGGGTGCATCGTTGTGGGGGCCTCCTGGATGAGCATATATTTTTACTAGGGCATGAATTCGATAGAGTTCTCTATTACTGTAACGGATTCGTAGAGGGATGGGAAGGAGGGGGAACTCTATTTTTTGTTGTTTACCAATAGGAACGTTGTCGCTCCGAAAGAATCGAGAGGCTGCTATCTGCGGATAGGGTCTCTCGTCCGATTTCCTTACCATGCGGAATGGGTAACCCGGATGAAAAAGTTAACCGGCAGACGATGGGATTCGGTGTCGCGGACTTGGTCGTTTCCGTATACTCTGCTGGCGGTGGAGAAGTTTATGGAGTTGTTTCAGGATGCGGAAATCCGTGTGTCTGAAGAACTGTTGCAGGAATGTGACTTGTTGGGATACAGGTCGGGAGCTTCGGCGGACCGGTGGGTCGAGCTTGAGCGAACGCGCTGGGGCTCGGAGGCTTCTGCCGAGAGCAAGCTTGTCTACGAACTGAAGCTAAGAGGGTACGCTCAGAAAACGATACGTACCTACTGCGGTCATGTGGCAAGGTTCGATCGTTACTGTAAAGTACAACGGGAAATGGAGCCTCTTGATTTGCTGCCGTCTTACAGCCATGGGCTGCTGGCAGAGGGGAAGTCCCATGCGTATGTGAATCAGGCGATCAGCGCGATAAAGTTCTATTTAGTGAAAGTATGCGGTATGTCCGATGGCGGAGTGCGGTACGTTCGGCCGAAGAAGGTAAAGAAGCTGCCGAACGTTCTGGCTGCCAGTGAAGTCGTGAAATTGTTGGCGGCGGTGGAGAACCGGAAGCATCGGGCTATTTTGTTTTTGGCGTACTCCTCGGGGCTGAGAGTCGGCGAAGTGGTCAGGCTTCGGCTGTCGGATATCGACCGAGAACGCGGGACGCTTCATATTCGACAAGGAAAAGGGCTAAAGGATCGAATGACTGCGCTTGCGGCGACTGCGCTTGAAGCGCTGGATGGCTACCTGGCGTTTGAACGTCCGAAGGAATGGTTGTTTCCGGGACAGGTTCCTGACCGGCATTTGACGGAACGGACGGTACAGAAGGTTTTCGAGCAGGCGGTTATTCGCGCGGGAATTTCCAAACGGGTGAGCTTGCACTCTTTGAGGCATTCTTTCGCCACGCATTTGTTGGAGGACGGGGTCGATATCCGCTACATTCAAGAGCTTTTGGGCCATGCGAGCCTCCAAACGACGCAAATCTACACCCATGTTGCCGTCCTTGACGTTCGTAAAATCGCTAGCCCCTTAGATCGCATTATGAACCCGGTGAAGGGGAAGAAGTAGGTGCTTTGGCGGTGCACAAACGATCTGGCAGGAATTTGCGGAATACTCAAGCACTGAGGTCAGGAATTTACGAAATACACAAACATGGTGTTGTGGTAGGGATTTGTGAAGTTCGGAGATTTTAGGTTATCCGAAATTACCGTAGAGAGGATAAACATGAATACAACATCCTTAATAGAATGGTCACAAACCAATAATATTATTGAACGAGCAGAACAAGGATTTAAAAACTATCTAGAAAACTGGAAGAAAGATGATCGAAGCGACTTCTTTGGTACTTTTAATGGTAAGTCAAATCTCAAATTATTAAAGACTCAACTTCATTCAATACAACTAACACATGTGAGTGGATATTCTGATTTTGTATATTGTATCTTAAGAATTTTATATCTAGGGAAAGACATTGGGGATTATAGAATGGTATTTACCCTTGATGGAGAAGCCGATGATGATTTAATACATTTCGAGAAATATATGAAGCATACAATTAACGAGGGAACAATTAAGGTAGAGGTAATAAAAAGAGCAATAAAAGAAGGATATACCATTAAAGCTATTTCAAAACTTGTAGGACTTGAAGAAGAGTTAATAAAACCATTGTTTATAAGTTGATCGAAGAAGACGGTAACTTCTGATAACACCATATTCGCGCATCGGGGCATTCGCCCCTCGGTCCGCCAGAGGCATTTCGGAGAAGCAGAATCAGCCGGACACATCCAACTCCCTAACCTCATCGCGGCCGCCCTCCGGGCTTAAGGGAGTTGGACGTCGTGAATACAAGAACGTAATATGAAACCGGACAAATACTATGGAATTGAGGGGAGATACAATGATGAATCGTGTTTTCTTCCTAGTTAGTCTAGTACTTGTAATTTTCATCTCGGCTTGTAGCGCTGACAATCCCGAAATATTTACTCCTGAGGAAAGTGACAAAATTATATTGGAAGTAATCAATAGAGCAGAAGATCCCAATGGTGTGTCATACACAGTTAAGCTATCAAATAAATCAAGCCACACAATAAAGCAAAATATCGTATTCATTAGTTATCCAATTAAAACCTCCAATGGATCGAAAGGAAATGAATTCAAAGTAGAAGCTAAAAACAACAAATTAGATATAAAGCCGAATGAAGAAATTATTTTGAGTGCCTATACTCCAAAGGAAGAATATGAAGGAAATCAAAACATTTTACTTAATGAATGTTATCTTGAAATCAAAGGATATATAGATCAAGTTAAAGAAGAAAATCATTTTGGAAAGACCACAGGAATGAGATTCTGAAATATTTGTAGTGAGTCCTTCGATGTGTCCGGCATCATATAACACAATATTCACGCATCGGGTCGACTTTGTCGCCCCTCGGTCCGGCAGCAGTCGGAAGTGATTTTCGATGAGGCATTTCAGTATATAAGGAAGAGAACTCAGCCGGACACATCCGCACCGACTAAGCGCATCGCGCCCAGCCACTTCGTGGCCTTAAGTCGGTGGGACGTCGTGAATACAAGAACGTTAGGTGAAATATCAGGAAGTGCCCTTTTTTGGAGGTGTTTTCAATGGAGATCATTAAATATCGAAATTGGGAAATTGAATTTAATCATGAAAAGACGAAGAAAATGTACTCTATTATTGCTCAGGGATCATCAAATGAATGTGAATGTGAAGAATGTCAGAATTTCAGAATAGTTAAAGATTCAATATACCCTGAAGAAATCAAAACACTCTTCACTACACTTGGAATAGATATCAACAAAGAAATTGAGAACTATTGTATGGATCCAGATCTTTCAAAACACTTAAGTGCAGGCTGGTTTCATTTTGTTGGAAAGGTAAAAGAATTAACACATACTAACCCAGATAAAAGCTTATATTTTGAAGAAATTTCACCTGATTTTCAGATTGGTTTTGATTTTAGAAGTCCAGGTCTTGTAATTAAAGAATTTATCGATGAACCAATTGTTCAAGTCGAATTTAATGTAAGAGTACCATGGAAATTGTAAGCCTTACATGGGGGCTGATACTTCACCTAACACCATATTCACGCATCGGGTCGACTCCGTCGCCCCTCGGTCCGGCACGAAGAAGGTGTGGATTCGGGGAGGTAATTCAGTTCCCGGGAAGTTGGAGCAGCCGGACACATCCCACCACCTAACCGCATCGCGGCCGCCCTTCGGGCTTAAGGTGGTAGGACGTCGTGAATACAACAACGTTATGTAATACCGGCAACTGCTCCTTTTTGCGACTGATCGAAGATGCAATGTTAAGTACTGAATAATTTAGTGTATACTGATATTTAAGGGAATCAGGAGGGATGACCATGAGCCTTGAAGAGAAACTACTTCATGACTTTTTATCTTTACCCCAGGATAAGCAAATTGAAGTGATTGATTTTGTTGAATTTCTAAAGTCCAAGAGTAACCTGAAGCTTGAATCCATAATGGATGAAATTATTAATGAAAATCAGGAAGCCCTCAGGGAGTTGGCTAAATGATACAAATTTCATTAGAACAATTGATTTTGTTTCACACGAAAATTATTGAAAGCACGGGTGGATCTTCGGGCATAAGAGATTAATCATTGTTAGAAAGTGCCCTCGGAAAAGCACAAATTACGTTTGACGGTGAAGATCTTTACCGGGGGCCGATCAAGAAGATTGCTGTAACTACTTATTCTCTGGTTAAGAATCATGGTTTTGTTGATGGGAATAAACGAATAGGCATTGCTCTGATGCTTTTATTATTGAGGTTAAATCGAATTCAGGTTAGGTATGAACAAGAAGAACTCGTTGAATTAGGACTTGGAATTGCTGAAGGTTTGTACAAAGAAGAGCATATTTAGACATGGATCGAAAGACATCAAGTATAAGGCTTGGTGTCTATTTATTTTGAAAGTTATTCGAAGATGGCCGGTACTACATATAACACAATATTAGACGAACCGTTTTCGGCCTATCAAAAATGCTTGAATCCCTTGTCCCATAAGGCTTTTCGCCATCCCGCTACTTCGCTTTTCTCGCTTCGAATTCGCATAACTTTGATTTTGTCAGCTAAGATATACGAACCAGGCGCAAATGGGTTATACGCAGAAAAAGATATACGCACCTGATTTTTACGTGATATACGAAGCTGATAAATAAAGCATATCTTGTCTAAAGTTATCAGTCAAGAGTACTGGAATTTGCGTTTGGAGGGACGTTGATTCTTTTTTGTAAAATAAAGAACGTTTGTATTCTGCCATCGTTTATTTTTAGGACCGTCATGATTCCAATCATATATGATAACAATTGTTCATTCTAACGTTGTGCCTGAACTATAGATTAGAAGACTATCGAATTAAGATTGAAGACAAACTGTTGAATGCTTATTCAAGAAGGGCACATCTCTCCCCTAAGATAAGGGGAAAGTCATAGCAATATTTATTTGGTTCTGGCGGTTTTGCATGCGGGCATTTTGTTCGTCGGTTATTGGGCGGTGATTTAACTTTTGGAAGGCGGCACGTAGTGCCTTGTTTCTTTTGCGAATAATTTCCACCTTTTTGTGAGGCAAACACCTTGCTATAGTTTAAATCCATCAACCTTGGAAGAAGTTACTTTTTCATGATGTATTAATATAGCATGTACAAGATAGTCATACAGAGATCCCTAAGGATTCTTTTTTTGTTTTATCCAATCACTTTTTTGCACGTTCCTGATTGCGTACTTATCTTCTAACCTAAACGCCCAGCAACAAGCCTTAGTCGCTTCTGAAAAAGACGAATCGTGCGGACAAAAGCTTTTGATTAATAGCATTCACGTATCGAGAGCCGGTGCCGGTGGTTGTTCTGCAATCATCGCCAGAAGTTTGTCCAATATTTTCGAGCGATTGTCCTTCCGCCATACTAATGACGCCTGAATAATCAGATCCACATCTTCTATCTTGCGAGTGGCCACACCACTGTACGTTTGCAGGAGCAAAGGCGCTATTGTCACGCCCATGCCGTTAGCGACCAAAGCCAGGACTGTCTGCAAATCATGCGCTTGAATGGTCAGTTTGGGTGTGATTTTGGCTTGTTGGAACACCCCCATGACCATATCGTAGTAGAGAGAACCAGATAATTTTGGCGTCATGATAAAGGTTTCATCAGCTAAATCATGCAGGTGCAGTGTTGCTCGCTCATGTAACGGATGGTTGTCTGGCAACGCCGCCAGAAACTGTACTTTGGACAATGGACGAACTTCCAGAAGGTTGTTGTTTATGGGCAACCCTATGACGCCTATATCTAGTCTATTCTCAAGCAAAGCATCCATTTGCTCGGCTGAATTCATATGTTTCAAGTATATGCCAACCTGGGGAAAACGCATCCGAAATTGTTGAAGCGTCGGAATCATATCATACACGGCACCATTGAAACCGATCCGGATTTCCCCTTCCATCCCGGTGGAGGTCAGGCGCGTACGGATACAGGCTTGCTCTACCTGATCCAGAATTTGATAGGCTTTGGTCATGAACACTTTTCCCGCATCGGTCAAATGAACTTGACGCTTTGTTCGGTGGAACAATTTTGCCCCAATTTGATTTTCCAATTCTTGAATCTGCCTGCTAATCGGCGGCTGGGCGATATTCAACCGCTTCGCCGCGCGACTGAAATTCAACTCCTCGGCCAGCGCAAGAAAATACCGAATATGCCTCAGTTCCATAACATCGGACCTCCTTCTCTTAAATATACTTATACCTTCGGAGTATAAATGTGGCACTTTGTAAGTATTTCAACTCTATTATTCATTTTTCTAATCATGAAGTCAATCAGATTGGCTTTGATATACTCCATATTCCGCACTGATCATGAACTATACCCAAAAGGTATTATTCTTTAACTTTTTAAGTATTTCTATTTTATAATTCTGATTATTTATAATAAAGTCATGATTTATTGTTTTCTGTCGAAAAAGGGAGGATGTAATGAAATGGTGATAGGAAGAGGAAAGTTATTAAAATGGACAACGCTGCTTACGATCGTTGCATTGCTCATGCAGATGTTGCCGTCTATCGTGTGGGCGGAAGAGCTTACATTTGATCATGACGATGGTACTTATACTTATGAGGTCAACAACGATGACACTATAACGATAACGGGTTTTGATCCTAACAGCGCAGTAACTGAAATAGAAATTCCAGCTGATATTGATAGTAAGGCAGTAACCCATATTGGAGAGGGTGCCTTTGCCGAGCACCAACTTACTGAAGTTATCATCCCCGCCGGTGTAACCAATATCGGAGCAGGTGCCTTTTTCTGGAACGAACTAACGAAAGTTACCCTCCCCGCCAGTGTAACCAGTATCGGGGAAAGTGCCTTTGCCGGGAACCAACTAACGAAAGTTACCCTCCCCGACAGTGTAACCAGTATCGGGGGGTTTGTCTTTTCCGCAAACCAACTTACTGAAATTGCCATCCCAACGGGAGTAACAAGTATCAGTAATTATGCCTTTTCCGAGAACGAACTTACTGAAGTTATCATCCCCTCCCGTGTAACGATTATCGGAGATGGTGCCTTTTCCTGGAACGTGCTTACTTAAGTTTCCATCCCCGCCTGTGTAACCAGTATCGGGGAGAGTGCCTTTAGCTATAACCAACTTACTGAAGTTGCCATCCCAACGGGAGTAACAAGTATCAGTAATAAAGCCTTTATGAATAACCAATTTACTGAAGTGACCATTCCCTCCAGTATAACCAGTATCGGAGATCATGCCTTTGCCCAAAACCAACTTACTGAAGTTGCCATCCTAACGGGAGTAACGAGTATCGGAGATCACGCTTTTGCCGAAAACGAACTTACTCAAGTTACCATCCCCTCCAGTGTAACGAGTATCGAAGCTAATGCCTTTGCCTGGAACCAACTTACTGAAGTCACCATCCCCGCCAGTGTAACCAGTATCGGTGAATATGCCTTCGGCGCTAACCAGGCGACCGCAGCAGACTTGATCATTTACGGCTACAAAGGCTCCGCAGCAGAAACCTATGCAAATGACAATAATCATACTTTTAGAACTGCCGTATATACGGTAACTTACAATGGCAATGGCAGTACAGGAGGAACGGTACCTGCTGACAACAACATCTATACAGATGGGCAAACGGTAACGGTTATGGATAACACAGGGGACCTGATGAAGTCAGGGAACACATTCGCAGGGTGGAATACACAAGCGGACGGAAAAGGAACGAGCTATGCTGCAGGTGCGACCTTTACGATGGGAGACTCCGATGTCACCTTGTATGCGAAGTGGGCATATACATTTAATAATGACGATGGTACTTATACTTATGAGGTCAATAGCGATGACACGATAACGATAACGAGTTTTTATCCCAACAGTGCAGTAACGGAAATAGAAATTCCAGTTGAAATTGATCGTAAAGCAGTAACCAATATCGGAAATTATGCTTTTTCTTCGAACCAACTTACTGAAGTTACCCTCCCCGCCAGCGTAACGAGTATTGGAGTGGGTGCCTTTGCCTGGAGTCAACTTACTGAGGTTACCATCCCCGCCAGTGTAACTAGTATCGAAGATGGTGCCTTTTACAGTAACCAACTAACGAAAGTTACTCTCCCCGATAGTGTAGCCAGTATCGGAGAGGGCGCCTTTAGCTATAACCAACTTACTGAAGTTACCATCCCCGCCAGTTTAACTAGTATGGGAGAGGGCGCTTTTCTCGGGAACCAGCTTACTGAAGTTGTCATCCCAACAGGAGTAACAAGTATCAGTAATTATGCCTTTGTCGTAAACCAACTTACTGAAGTTACCATCCCCTCCAGTGTAACGAGTATCGGTAAAAATGCCTTTGACTGGAACAAACTCACTGAAGTTACCATCCCCTCCAGTGTAACTAGTATCGGAGATCGTGCTTTTGCCAATAACCAGACGAACGCAGCAGACTTGATCATATACGGCTACAAAGGCTCCGTAGCAGAAACCTATGCAAATAACAATAATCATACTTTTAAAGCTGCCGTATATACGATAACTTACAATGGCAATGGCAGTACAGGAGGAACGGTACCTACTGATAACAACATCTATGCAGATGGGCAGAAGGTAACGGTTATAGACAACACAGGGAATCTCATGAAGTCAGGGTACACATTCGCAGGGTGGAATTCACAAGCGGACGGAAAAGGAACGAGCTATGCTGCAGGTGCGACCTTCACCATGGGAGACTCCGACGTCACCTTGTACGCGAAGTGGACGGCAATTAGCAGCGGCGATAGCGGTGGTTCCTA
Organism: Bacillota bacterium; assembly: GCA_023418755.1. GTDB lineage: Bacteria > Bacillota > Bacilli > Paenibacillales > Paenibacillaceae > Cohnella. The sequence continues at coordinate 43,501 of JAEZZE010000423.1, forward strand.
TATACCTACACCGCCGAATAACGAAACCAAGCCCAAAGATGGGAACGTAACACTACCCGCGGGTGTAGCAGGTACAGGCAATTTGAACGATACAATCATCATCGATATCCCGGCAGGCGCTACAAAACAAGAATTGCGATTAACGATACAAAAGGTCGTAGATACACAAAATCTACTAACGGATGAAGATGTTCTCATCAGTGAAATCTACGAGGTTCTCAAAAATTTCTCCGAGAACTTCGACAAAGCCGTCAAGCTCAGCATCGTCTTTGATCCATCCAAGCTGACGTCAGATCAAACTGTAGCAGTATTCTATTATGACGAAGCGAAGCAAGAATGGATCAAAATCGAAGGTGGCGTTGTCGAAGGCAATCGTATCACCGTAGAGGTAGATCATTTTACTAAATTTGCAGTATTCGCAGTAGATAAACAGAAGGAAGTAAGTCCAAGTTTTAGCGATATCACTGGACACTGGGCTGAAGCGAATATTCGAGCACTCGTAAACACAGGTATCATTTCCGGCTATCCGAATGGTACATTTTTACCCAATCACCACATTACCAGAGCAGAGTTTGTTACCATGCTCGTTAAAGCTTTTGGCTTAGAAGCAGGTGAGGGTAAAGTGTTTGCAGATACAGCTGATCACTGGGCCAAGGATGCAATAGCCATTGCTGAGGCTTCTGGCATCGTATCTGGATATAATGAGACGACCTTTGGCGCAGATGACTCCATTACCCGTGAGCAAATGGCTGTCATGATCGCTCGTGCCATGAATCTGCAAGCGAGCCGTGCAGCTATGGACTTCATCGACAGTGCCGATATTTCTTCTTGGGCAGCAGATGCGATCGCGGCAGCATTCCAAGCTGGAATCATTACAGGATTTCCTGATCATAGTTTCAAACCGCAGCGTAATACCTCCAGGGCAGAGGCTGCAACGGTACTCTATCAAGCATTGAATCATTAAAAAAACAAGAAAAATACGATGAACCAAAATGATGCCGCAGCATGTGTTTAAATGCTGCGGCATCATTTTTGGAAAGGCAGATGTTAAGCGAGAAATTACGTATGATTACGGTATTTACGGTAATGATGACATGAATATCGACGATGCTCCCGTTCATGGGACCCGCAGTTTTTGTCCGGGTGCTTCAAAACATTAGATGACGTCAAGCTTGTCCAGCAAGACCGGCAGCGTATACGTTTGGAACAACCCCGTCTCCTGAATTTGCTTCTTGCTTGCATGTACCGCCGTGTCCTCCTTCTTTAGAAAAACTTATACCTTGATAGTATAAATAAGGCACTTTATAAGTATTTCAACTCTATTATTCATTTGCTTATAATGAAGATAATCAGATTCTTAATAAATGAAGCGAAATCATTTGATAGGGAGGATTTCACCCAGAATGTTGCATGGAAAGGAGTAACGTAAGATGAGGCCAACCATGTACCGTGGTTTGATGATTTTTTTCGCATTTTTGCTTATGGCAAGCAGCAGTTGGGCCGCATCCAACCACTATGTGGCGGCAGCACCGGGCGCCCCTGTCATTCTGTATGTCAAGGAGGGCGGATCAGGTCTGCAGGACGGTCAAAGCTGGAACAACGCGTTTGCCACACTGCAGGAAGCGATGGATGCGGCGGATACGTCAGGAGGCCAAACCTATGAAATTTGGATGGCGGCCGGCACTTACGTTCCGACGAAGACAAATAGCAGCACGACGCCAAGTAATGAGCGAACGAGAACGTTCCAATTGAAGAACGGTGTGACGGTTTTGGGTGGATTCCCTGAAGATGCGGTGGACGGTATCGACATGTCACATCGGGACCCGTATGCGCATCAAACGATTCTAAGCGGCGATCTGAACGGAGACGACGTTCCGAACGATCCCGGCGTCAACCGGGACGATAATGCTTATCATGTATTCTATCACCCGAAAGCTCTGGCGTTGGACCATAGCGCTGTGCTGGATGGCGTTACTCTTACAGGGGGCAATGCGAACCATACGGGAAAGGGCATTCATACGTCAGGCGGCGCCATGTACAATGACGGAAGCAGTCCGGTTCTCCGGCATGTCAATATTACCGGGAACACGGTGTCCAACTTGGGCGGGGGAATTTTTAATTCCGAAAACCATCCGGTTTTGCAATACGTGTCGATCAGCGGCAATTCGGCCGGGAGCCATGGCGGGGGAATTTACAATTTTAATCACTGTAATCCATCGATGGATTTTGTGCAAATATTCGACAATCAAGCCGCTCAAGCGGGCGGAATTGGCAATCTCAACAGCAGCCCGACGATGCATAACGTGGACATCGTCAATAACACGGCAACGATATACGGTGGTGGGATGCAAAACCTCGGAGGGGCTCCGATCCTCACGAACGTGCTCATTCTGAAAAATACAGCCGGGGAACTAGGCGGCGGAATAGATAATGATACGAGCAATCCAATCATGACAAATGTGGCGATTGTGGGGAATTCATCAGACGGTGAGGGAGGCGGGATGGCAAACTACTACGCTGCGCCAATCCTCTCGAATGTTGCCATTCTCGGAAATCGGGCAGAAGAGTATGGCGGCGGGATACACAACGAGACGAATGGCGAGATCACGTTGAAAAATGTAACCGTCAGCGGCAACTATGCAGAGACGGGCGGCGGCATCTATCAGCTCGACAACAGTGAAGCCAAGCTGCACAACAGCATTGTATGGGGTAATTTCGATTTTACAGATGCGGAAAACAATCTGATTAGCGACGGTACATCCACCTCGGAGATTCTCTCAAGCCTTGTCGGGCAGCCCTTTACCGCAGCACCTGTTGGCGTAGACTTGAACGGGATTTCCGCTCAGACGCTATTCGTGGCGCCCGTATCCGCCAGCCAAGCGCCAACTTTGGATGGTGACTATAGTTTGCAGCGGAATTCTCCTGCGGTTGATCGCGGCGACAATGCCCTCGTTCCGAACCTGAATGGAACGGATCTGGACGGTTTCGACCGATTAGTGGGTAGTGCCGTGGATTTGGGTGCCTTTGAATATCAAGGGTTGTGGAAGTGGCCGGCGGCAAGTCAGCTAACCGTTTCGGATGTGACGACCTCCGACATGAAGCTGGCATGGCCCGCAGTGACAGGGATGATGTCATTCGAAGGCTATCGCGTCTATGCCAACGGCCTGCAGATGTATGAGGGAACGGATCTAGGGGTGATGCTGAGCGGCCTGGCAGATACGACGATCTATCAGGTAGAAGTGTATCCATACGACTCTTATGGTTATGAGCATGAACCGCTTCAAGCAAAAGTCGCGACTGCGGTAGGCGCGCCGAAGGCGAGTCCAAGTCCGGAAGACGGCGCGTTGCAGGCTGGCTCCTTGGTGACATTAAGCGCGCCGGCTGGAGCGCAGATCTATTACACGACGGATGAGACGAATCCTAGCCAAGTCTATACGGAACCGATTCAGCTCACAGGGAATACAACAATTCGGGCGTTCGCAGCGAAAGACGGCCATCGCGACAGCGGCATGATGACGGCAGCTTATACCGTATACCCTGCACCCCCGCTTCACTTGGCCGGCATAGTCGATTACGATTCCGTTGCGCTTGGCTGGAGCGCCTCGCCGGGGAGCGTCACCTATGCGGTGTATCAGTACACTGGTACCGCAGCGCCTGTGAATCCGGATGACTGGGTATTGGCTGAAGCGGGCATTACCGAGACGCAGTATACGGTAACCGGATTGACGAGCGGCACTTCCTACGCGTTTGCCGTGAGCGCAGTCAACGCGGAGGGAGCCAGCAGTCTGTCGAACGTGTTCGTCGCCGTGCCTTCCGACAAAGTCGCGCCGCAATGGCCGGCTAACAGCGCGCTTGGTGTATCCGATATCACTCGGACCGGCGTCAAGCTGGCATGGCCGGCAGCGTCGGACAATGTCGCGGTGGCGCAGTACAAAATATATGTGGATGGCAGCGAGTACAAGAGTGTGGCAAGCAGTGTGTACGAAACGGCGGTAACTGATTTACAAGCTGGCAAGCGTTACACGTTCGCAGTGAAAGCGTTAGACGCATCGAATAACGAAAGCGCTGCGCTGCAGGCCCAAGCGAATACGCTCCGCCCCGCGGATTCCGGCGGAGGCGGGGGCTCCGATGGGTCAGGCGGGACTTCGGATCCAGGCGAGGGACGCGAGCCCGTGTCCCCTAATCCTGATCGCGACGATGAAGTTGAAGAACCCATCGCGCCCGACGGCGAGCCGCATCCGGATGAGAAACAACCCGCCCCGACATTATCGGACATCGGCGGGCACTGGGCATCCGGCTTCATCCGGGATGCGATTACTCAAGGGCTAGTGCAAGGGTATCCCGATGGGACATTCCGTCCAGATCAATCCATCACCCGTGCCGAGATTGCAGTCGTATTGGCAAAGGCATTGCAGCTAAAGGGTGATGGAGCGGCGCTCCCGTTCCTCGACCAGGAAGCAATAGGCGCGTGGGCGAGGCTGCCGATCGCCTTGGCCGTCGAGGCGGGTCTACTCTTGGGGTATGAGGACAATCGCTTCCGTCCCAACCAACCGATCACCCGCGCTGAGATCGCCGTGATCGTAGCCCGCGTGCTTGAGCTGGACACATCAGCCTATACAGTCACCGGGTTCGCTGATGACGCCGACATTCCCAACTGGGCCAAAGGCGCGGCGGAAGCCATCCGCAAGCTGGGCATCGTCAGCGGCCGCGGTGGCAATAAATTTGTTCCGAATGATATTGCGACGCGCGCAGAAGCAGTTGTTATGTTGCTCAGAATGCTAGAAAATAAAGATAATATAACTACCTGGTATACGTGGTAAAAGGCAGTTCCAATGGCGCTTCCTTTAAGGTCACGTTGTGGGACTCCGGAGGCCAGAAGGGAGCGCAGACCGTTACGACAACGACGAATTACTAAACGATTCGCTTGCCCTTAAGCAATTTTGCCGGATTTAATAAAGCAACGGCCAGGAAGTTTAAGCATAGCGCGTTTAATGGCAATTTTACGATTGACGAGATTAGGTTTGAGTCATAAAGCCGGAACCGCCTGATATCCCTTAGCACAACGGATGTCGGGCGGTTCTTTAAGCCGCGAGAGTTCTTGTCGATATCCAGCGTTATATTGAGAGGCAACTCAACCCGATCTTGTAACTATGGATATTACAATGCCAGAGCCCTGTTTGGCGGTTGTTCGGCGATCATCGCCAAAAGCTTGTCCAGTATTTGCGAACGATTATCCTTCCGCCATACCAGTGACGCCTGTATAATCAGGTCCACATCTTCTAACTTGCGAGTAGTCACATCGCTGTACGTTTGCAGGAGCAACGGCGCTATTGTCACGCCCATGCCGCTAGCGACCAAAGCAAGGACGGTCTGTATATCATGTGCTTGAATGGTCAGTTTGGGGGTGATTTGGGCTTGCTGGAACACCCCCATGACCATATCGTAGTAGAGAGACCCGGACGATTTCGGCGTCATGATGAAGGTTTCATCGGCTAAATCGCGCAGGTGCAGTGTTGCTCGATCAGCTAATGGATGGTTGTCTGGCAACGCCGCCAGAAACGGTACTTTGGACAATGGATGAACTTCCAGATGGTTGTTGTTTAGGGGCAACCCTATGACGCCTATATCTAGTCTATTCTCAAGTAAAGCATCCATTTGCTCGGCGGAATTCATATGTTTCAAGTATATGCCAACCTGGGGGAAACGCATCCGAAATTGTTGAAGCGTCGGAATCATATCATACACGGCACCGTTGAACCCGATCCGGATTTCCCCTTCCATCCCGGTGGAGGTCAGGCGCGTACGGACACAGGCTTGCTCCACCTGATCCAGAATTTGATAGGCCTTTACCATGAATACTTTTCCCGCAGCGGTCAAATGAACTTGACGTTTTGTTCGATGGAACAATTTTGCCCCGATCTTATATTCCAACTCTTGAATCTGCCTGCTGAGCGGTGGCTGGGCGATATTTAAACGCTTCGCCGCGCGACTGAAATTCAACTCCTCGGCTAACGCCAGAAAATACCGAATATGCCTCAGTTCCATAACGTCTGGCCTCCTTCACTTAAATATACTTATATCTTCAGAGTATAAGTACGGCACTTTATAAGTATTTCAATTCTATTATTCATTTTTCTTATAATGAAATCAATGAGATAAACAAAAAATGATGAGAAATTATCTGATATGGAAGATTCCATTCACAATTTTGAATTAAAGGGGTAATTTAGGGTGCTTCTCCAGCGTTCAGGCTATGTGTTGTGATGAGGGAAAAGTAACGATAGCTAATTTACGTTGCTAGTGCTCGGCTGAATTATACTTATTAGGTATTATTTCTTCACTTTTTAAGTATTTCTACTTTATTATTCTGGTTGTTTATAATAAAGTCATGATTTATTGTTTTCTGTCGATAAAGGGAGGATATAATGAAATGGTGATAAGAAGAGAAAAGTTATTAAATTGGGCAGCGCTGCTTACGATCGTTGCATTGCTCATACAGATGTTGCCGTCTACGGCGTGGGCGGCAGGGCTAACATTTGATAATGACGACGGCACTTATACTTATGAAGTCAACAGCGATGACACGATAACGATTACGAATTTTGAGCCTGACCCTGGTATAACTGAAATAGAAATTCCAGATGAAATTGATAGTAAGGCAGTAACCTATATTGGAAAGGATGCCTTTGCTGAGAACCAACTTACTGAAGTTACCCTATCAACGGGTGTGAAAGTTATCGGGGAGCGTGCTTTTTTCAGTAACCAACTAACTAAAGTTACCATCCCCGCCAGTGTAACCAGTATCGAAGAGTTTGCCTTTGCCGATAACCAACTTACTGAAGTTGCCATCCCAACGGGAGTAAAAGGTATCAGTCTGTATGCCTTTGCTTGGAATCAACTAACTAAAGCTACCATCCCCGCTAGTGTAACTAGTATTGGAGAGGGTGCCTTTATCGATAACCAGCTTACTGAAGTTATCCTCTCCGCCGGTGTAGCTAGTATTGGAGATCGTGCTTTTTCCGGAAACCAACTTACTGTAGTTACCATCCCCTCCAGTGTAACCAGTATCGGATTTGATGCTTTTGCCAATAACCAGACAAATGCAGCAGACCTGATCATATACGGCAACAAAGGCTCCGCGGCAGAAACCTATGCAAATAACAAAAATCATACGTTTAGAGCTGCCGAATATACGGTAACTTACATTGGCAATGGCAGCACAGGAGGAACGGTACCTACTGACAACAACATCTATGCAGAGGGGCAAGCGGTAACGGTTATAGATAACACAGGGAATCTGGTGAAGTCAGGGTACACATTCGTAGGGTGGAATACACAAGCGGACG
>JAEZZE010000433.1 GCA_023418755.1 Bacillota bacterium
GACGAAGTGCGTCCCTCCGACAACCCCGAAGCCGCCCGATGGAGAAGAAACAGGCGCTAACGGCTTCGCAACCGTCCGGTCCGGGACGCGCGGCGTCCGGTGCCCCGAAGACGGGGGCGGAACGGAATTACGGAGGGACGAAGCGGGGCAGGAAAGACGGGAGCTTCGGCTTAGAAGGCCGCTCCCGAAGCTCCCGACGCCCCTGAGGCCCCTGCCGCGCACGGCGTCCGTTCCTGCGACAGCTCGGCGCATTCGCGGAAAGCGAACTGCCTGCAGCCGACGCATCGAGCTCGGTCCAGACAGCCAAGCGCGTATCCGATCGCCTCGCCCGTATGCGGGAAAAACCGGTCCCGACCGATCGCTTCCGCCAATCCCGACCGTTCCAGCACCTCGCGCGGCTGCTCCCGAATACCGGACACGAGCACGACGCCGCCGGCGCCGAGGAACTCTCGAACCCCGGCGGCCAGGTTGGCTTCCCCCGTCATGTCGATCATCGGAACCTTCCCCATCCGGATGAGCAGCACGCGATGGGACTGTTCCACCACTTCGTTCAACGCCCGTCCGAACGGCTCCGCGGCTCCGAAAAACAGCGCCCCCTCCACCGTCGCGATGCGGATCTGCGGGCAGTCCCTCTTCTCGGTCACCGCCCCCGGCGCCACTTTGCCGTTCCGGGCTAGGGGATCGGGCAGCACCTTATCCACCTTCATCAGGCCTCCCATCCGCTTCACGAACAGCACGATCGCCAGCACGAGTCCGGCGGTAACGGCAACCGTCAAATCCGTGAATACGGTCAGCAGGAACGTCGCGACCAGCACGAGCGAGTCTCCCGTCTTCGTTCGCAGCAGCTTCGCGAAATTGCGATATTCGCTCATTTTCCACGCGACGACCATCAGCACCGGCGCCATGCCGGCCAGCGGAATGCGGGAAGCGAGCGGAGCGAAGAGCAGCAGCACGGCGAGCACGACGACGCCGTGAACGATGCCCGACACGGGACTGACCGCTCCCGACTTGATGTTCGTGGCCGTTCTGGCGATCGCGCCCGTCGCCGGAATGCCTCCAAATAGCGGAGCGGCCATATTCGCGATGCCTTGGCCGATCAGCTCGCGGTTGCTGTCGTGCCGGGTTCCGGTCATTTCGTCGGCGACGACGGCCGACAGCAGCGATTCGATGCTGCCCAGCATCGCGATGACGAAGGCCGGATACAGCAGCTGCTTGATGCGTTCCAGCGTTATCTCCGGCATATGGAACGCCGGCAGCTCGCTCGGAATCGCGCCGTAGGCGGATCCGATCGTCGCCACGCCGCCGTCGAACAGCAGGCTAGCGACCAGCGTCGCCGCCAGCAGCCCGACGAGCAGCGCAGGCAGCTTCGGCGCGTAACGCACCGTAAGCAGAATAGCCGTCAAGCTGACGAGCGCCGTCGCGATGCTGTACCCGTCGATCAACGACGCATTCGTCGCGATCTCCTTCATGTTCGCCAAGAAGCGCTCGTGTTTGTCCAATCCGTCCATTCCGAGAAATCCGGGAATTTGCCCCGTGAAAATAAGGACCGCGATGCCCGCCGTAAATCCGAGCGTTACCGGCCGGGGAATAAAGCGGATAAGCGCGCCCAGCCTGAACAGACCCATCAACAGCAGCATGGCGCCCGCCATCATGCCGGCCAGCAGCAAATTTTCGTATCCGTACTGCAGAACGATCATGAGCAGCACCGGTACGAACGCTCCCGTCGGTCCTCCGATCTGAAACCTCGATCCCCCCAGCATCGAGATCAACACGCCTGCCACAATCGTCGTATACAATCCGTATTGGGGACTCACGCCCGACGCGATCGCGAACGCCATGCCGAGCGGAATGGCGACGATGCCCACGATCAATCCCGACAGCAGGTCTCGGCGCAAGGAACCGACGTTGTAATCCGCAAATCTCCCCAACCCGCGCAGCTTCATTTTACCCCTCTTTATCTTTGAATATTTGATTATTTGAATATATAGAATATAAGAGGAGGAGAGAAGATTGTCAAAATGGATTTCCCCCTTTATTAGCGGGTTTAGACCGATGCTGCGCATAAAAAACGAGGCCACGTGCGCCGCTCGGCGAATTAGCCTCGTTTCCCCTTCTTTACTCGCTCCGGATCGTTTCCAACAGCGAAATCGCGTCGACAAGATGGTTGTCGAATATGCGCTTGGCAACTTCTAGCAGTTCCCGGATCAGCGGATCGCGCAGCGAATAGATCACGTTCGTCCCGTCCTTCACGCCGCTGACGACGTTTTTCGCGCGCAGCACCGCCAGTTGCTGCGATACAGCCGAACCCTCCAGCCCGAGTACCGCCTGGATTTCGTTTACGTTTTTCTCCCCTTCGCACAGCACCTCCAGAATTCGAATGCGAAGCGGATGCGCGAGCGCCTTGAAGAACTCCGCCTTGAATTGCTGCAGTTCGCGGCTCACGGCCTTTCCCCCTTTCAGTCGAACCAGCCCTTATTCTTGAACCAGGCGTACATGCCGAGGCCAAGCGCGAGCATAACCCCGATCACGATGTAATACCCCGCCTGCCACTCGAGCTCGGGCATGTTCACGAAATTCATCCCGTATACGCCGGCGATAAACGTGAGCGGCATAAAGATCGTCGTCATGACCGTGAGCGTCTTCATGATCGAATTCATTCGGTTCGAGCGCAACGAATCGTAGCTGTCTCTAAGATCGGCCGTCATCTCGCGGTTGGATTCGATCATCTCCGTCAATTTCAGCAAATGGTCGTAGATATCGGTAAAATAAGCGTACTGCTCCTTGACGCCCGGAATTTTGTCCGAGTTGAGCAGCCGGTACAGCAGGTCGCGCATCGGCAGTACCGTCCGGCGGATGCGCAGCAAGTCGGCCCGAATATCGTAGATCTGCTCCGTCATCCGCTGCAGGTCGACCCGGTTTTCTCCCTGATCCTCGATGTCGTTCAACTGGTCCTCTATTTTGTACAACGTCGGAAAATAGTTGTCGACGAGCTTGTCCATCAGCAGGTAGGCGACGTAATTGTGGTCCCTCCCCCGCCGAAAGCCGGGATCGAGCATTCGCTTCCATGCTTCCTCGATTTCCTGCGAAGGCGCAAGATGGAACGTGACGATTCCGCGCGGCCCGAGAAAGACGTTCACTTCCTCCGCCTTGAGCGTCTCCGGATGCAGCGCGTGAAGCACGAAAAAGTGCGTCTCCTCGTAATGGTCCACCTTCGGACGCTGCAGCCTCTGCAAACAGTCTTCGATCGCGAGCGGGTGAAAATGAAAATAACCGTCCAGCAGCTCGATCTCGTTCGGCTTCGGGCAATCGAAGTCGACCCAGAACCAGCTGACGTCGCGGTCCGTCAGATCTTCCAGACGAACGTCCTCCCGCCATTGCCCATCGTCCGTAGCGGCCATAATCCGCAGCACTCGCCTCACCTCTTAACGTCCATTATGCCTTGCGAAAGAGGAGATTGGCAACTTGCCCGTACCGGCCGGCCGTAAAAATTCGATCGCATAGCCCCCCGTTAAAGCTCGGGCACCGGGATGGATCATCCTTCAATACAAGAAAAATCCTCGTTAACGATCGGGCCGCTTTATCTCGACTCGTCCAAACCTTGTAGCGATCCGGATAAAACGAAGAAGATCCGCAGGGAGCGTAACACCCCCCGGGATCTCCAACGTGCGAATATTGTAGCAGCTCCGATTAAACCGCGCTAAGCGGACGCGCCGCGCTCGGCCGCCCTTCTTCCCAGAGCCAGCCTTCGAGCAAACCCGCGTCATTGCCCAGCTTCGGAGGAACGATGTACCGCCGATCCGGTCGGCGATTTCCGGGGCGTGCAATTCCGCATACGAATTTCGTGTTCCGGGCCTCGATTGCGCCGATTCTATCCGTATCCCCCTTAACCCGCCGTATAACCGAAGATCGACGCTCTTTTTTCCGCGAGAAACCGAATGCCTTCCTCCGCCAAACTCCGATTGTCCGGCGCCAGGCGGCGCCAGACGTACGGACCGCGCGATTCGACCGCGCACTCCACGACGAGTAGCCTTCGTAACGGATCTCCCCCAACGCTTCGAAAATGCCGTCCCAATCCAGATGGCCGGTACCCGGAATTCCCCAATCGTTCCCGTTCAGATGAATGTGGCCGAGCTTGCTTCCCGCCAGCAGGATCGCTTCCTTCTCGCCTCGTCGATCGCGAAGATCGAATCCTCGCTCCATTGCCCGCACCAGGCCGATGCATGAATGCCCAATTTCATTCCGGATCTCTCCCGCTACATGTGCTGTTCTTTGTATTCGTTCGGCGTGATGCCGTAACGTTTCTTGAACACCTGGATAAAATAGCTCAAATCTTTATACCCGACCAGAGACGCGACCTCGGACACCTTCAGGGAACCGATCGAGAGCAATTGCCGCGACCGCTGCATCCGAACATCCGTCAGGTTCTCCATGAACGTTTTGCCGGTTTCCTTGCGAACGAGCCTGCTCAAGTAGGCCGTGCTCAGCTTGAAGCGTTCGGCCAGCATATCCAGCGAGATATCTTGCGCGTAATCGGATTCAATCAAATGCATGATATCCGCTACCGCGGAGCCGGAGCTCGTCTGCCGCGTCGCGCTTACCGTGTCCGAGATCGCTTGGAACATTTCGAGACATTCGCAGAACAAGCGATCCACCGTAGAGAAGGATTCCGTCTTCGAGAACGGAATCGCGGCCTCCATAAGTCTGTTGACCAGACCCGGATTGAACTGCCCGATAATGCGCACGGAGCCGAGAGCGAGCTCCATGAGGGAAATTTTCAGATGCTGGATGTCCAGTCCCGGCGCAAGTCCGACCTCCCGCTTGATTCGGTCGAGGCACTCCCGAACCTTCTCCATATTCCCCGATCTAAGTCCGCTAATGACGGTCGCCTTATCTTCCTCGCCGATGACGAACGTTTCTCCCTGCGAAGCGGCGATATCCCGAAAAGGCACGATGGCGTCGTCGCCGAGGGCGAAGACGTGATTCAGCGCTTCGACCGACTGCATATACGCATGGTTGATTTTTTCGATTCTCTCTCCCGCTTCCGATATTCCGATAGACACCGTGAACGGAAGGAACGTGCGAATCCCCTTCTGAACGTCCAATCCGATATGCATCGCTTCTTCCTCGCACTTCTCCCGGCTCATGTCCTTGGCGAAGATCAGCACGACGCTGAACAGGTCGTGATCGAAATCGATGATGGCCGGCTTTCCCGCCGTTCTCGCCGTCTCCTCGGCGATATTCATGACCGCGAATTCGAACAGCGTCCTGTCCTCCGCGGAATAAGCCTGCTCGAACGACCTGCGGTCGTCCATCTGAATGGACAGAACGACATAGCGTTCGATCCGAATGCCGAACGAGGCCAGCTTGTCTTCGATGATCGCCGGCACGTACAAATAGCCGTGAAGCAGATCGTGAACAAGCTTGTTTCGGAGCAGCGGCATCGCCGCCCGCATCCGTTCCCTCAGCCGATCGTACTCGCTGCGCGACTGCCTCTTCTCGCGAATCTCGCTAACCAGCTTGCGTACGACCCTCTCCAGCTCCTCGAACTTCGTCGGCTTCAGAAGCAAATCCCGAATGCCGATATGCATAGCCGTCTTGGCATAATTAAAATCTTGAAAACCGGTCAGCATCAAAATTTCGATCTCGGGGTTTCCCGCTTTCGCCTTTTCCGCGAACGCCAGACCGTCCATGCCCGGCATCCGGATATCCGTCAGAATGATATCGGGGCGAACCGCTTCGATTAACGCCAGGCCGTCTTCCCCGTCCTCCGCTTCGCCTGCGACGACGCATCCCCATTGTTCCCACGGCATGCTTCGCAGCCCTTCGCGGATGAGCGGCTCGTCGTCTACGATCATCAATGAAAGCATTGTTCTATCCCTCCTGAGGGAGCGAGTGCGCAATCCGTATGTGCACGGAGGTGCCCTCTCCCGGAACCGAATCGATACGGACGCCGTACCCCGCGCCATAGATGTAACGGATTCTTCGATGCACGTTGCGCACGCCGATTCCGCCGCCGCTATCCGACTCCATATCGTCCATGCCGGCAAGAAGCTTGTCCGCATGAGCCTTGTCCATCCCGACCCCGTTGTCTTCCACGACGAACAGAATGCAATCTTCCAGGGCGCGGCCGCTGATCTTGATCACGCCTTTCCCCTTCTTCTTCTGGACGCCGTGAAGCAGCGCGTTCTCCACGATCGGCTGCAGGATCAATTTGGGAATGACCGTCGGAAGCAGCGCCTCCTCCATCCGGATGTCCGTCTCGATTCTGTCCCCGAACCGAACCTTCTGAATGTAAAGGTAATCGGCGATATATTTCGTTTCTTCCTCGATCGAAATATACTCCTTTTCCGTGCTAATGCTGATCCTCATCAAGTCGCCCAGCGCCGATACCATTCCGCAAATTTGGTCCACGCCTTTCATCTTCGCCATCCAGTTGATCGACTCGAGCGTATTATAGAGAAAATGCGGGTTGATCTGGGCTTGCAGCGCCTTGAACTCCGATTGCTGCAGCATGATTTTCCCTTTATAAGCATCCTCGACCAAGGCATGGATTTGGCTCACCATATGGTTGACGCCCGTGCTCAGAATGCCGATCTCGTCTTTGCCTCCGACCGGAAAAGAGACGTTCGTCTCGCCCATCTGCACCAGCTTCATCGGCTTGAGCATCCTCTTGATCGGCAGGGTGATCGTTTGCGCGAAAACCCGCGCCAGAATGAACGCCAGCAGCAAAACGAGTAGCGTCGCGGCAATGATCCATTCCCGCACCGCATGACTGTCCTCGTACAGCTTGTCGAAGGAAATGATACCGATCGTTTTCCAGCCCGTATAGGGCGACGTTTTGAAAGAAACCAGATAGTCCTTGCCTTCGAAAGAGTAGATCGAAGAGCCCGCCTTCGCGGAAAACACCCGATCGTACGCCTCGCCGCCGAACAACGGCTCGAACTGCCCGGCCGGCGTCACCATCCCTCCATTCTCGTCCATGAGCAGCACCGAACCGCTCCGGTCGAAGTGAACGTCCCTCAACAAATCCTCGACCATCTCCGCCTTCAAGCTGATGATGACCGTCCCCAGCGGCCTGATGCCCGTCTGCAGGTCGTTGATGGCCTTCGCGGCGCGAAGCAGACTTTCGTTCGCGGCACGATTAAACCATTTCGTCTTGCCCCGGGCGAAGGCGGCTTCGTCCAACACGAGCCGAAGATTCGATTCGTCCTCCCTCTTGTCGAAGCTGCTAGGCACTTTAATGACGAGTCCGTTGCTTCCGTAGATTTCGATCGAACGCATAATTTGACTATTGTAATGGGTGACCATAATGGACTCGATGCTGCTCGTGGCCGAGATGAGCTCGCGATCCGACATCCTCTCGAGCTTCTCGTTCAGCACCCGCTGAATCGTCTGATCGAACGCCAGAATGCCCGCCAATTCGTCGATTCGCTCCAACGTATAATCTACGCTGGTCGAGATTTGCTCCACGGCCTCCGTATTGTACCGGCTCGTCTTCTCTCCCAGGATGGCCGAGGACTTGTAGTACGAGGAAATCCCTACGCCCAAAGCCGACAATACGATCACGAATATAAACGCGATAAAAATTTTGTCTTGGATTTTCAGATCGTTGAATCTCTGACGGACGTCGAGCAACCGTTTCATTCGAACAGCTCCTGCCGCGATATCTGGAAGTTGAATCAAGCATACAACAATGTCCGGATCGTGGACAGCGAAGTATGCTTGAATTCGACAGAATCCATTATTTGGCGTAAACGAGCTCTACCATCCGGTGGCCGTCGACTTTCGGCACGACGAATTCGACTCGCCCGTCGGCAGCCTCGAACGGAATCGATTCGTTGCCGGGTACGAGGGCGATTCCGGCAATCTCCCGGTCCGCTCTCAGGGATACGCGAACGTCGTAAAGCGGGATGACGTCCTCGATAATGTCCATGACCTTGCTGCGCCTCTCGGGAATATAATGCAGCAGGTGGACGACCTGCCTGCTCTTCGAAGCCTGCTCGTTGACGGTCGCGATCAGGGTCGACGGTCCGTTATGCTTCAACAGCGGCTCCGGCAGCAGCAGGTTCAGCGAATTTTGGACGAGCTTCTTTACCCACAACGGCGCATTGTCATGATACTGGGAGAAGACGGGGTGCATAAAATAGATGACGCGCCCGCTCCGGACGACCGCCGGATAACCGACTTTGCCGGAAGACGGCGAATGCAGGTGGGAGCTGAAATGCTCGAACGTCCGATTGAACACCGATTCGACCGCATCGATCAGCGTCTCGGCCCCTTCGGCCGCTTCGACCCAGGCTCCCTGCTTGTACATGACGTGCTCGACCTGCTTCAGGCCTTGGCCGATCTCTCCCTTGGGCACGACGAAATCCGGACTATACGGCGCGTTTCCTTTATACCGCACGCCCCACTCCTTTAACGCGAATGCGGTTTTCTCCGGAATCAAGCCGGACTCGAAGGATGCGATAATGGAACCCCCGTTGTCCAAATACGCGCGCAGGCGTTCTCCGAACGCTTCCGACACCGGGATGACGTCCGGCAGGATGAGCACCTTATACTTGGAGAAATCGGCCTCGGAATCGATGAAATCGAATTGATGTCCGCTCTCTTGAAGCAAGCGGCAAACGCCCTCCGAAGCTTCCGGCAAGTTCCCGGTATCCGCGCCGTAAAATTCCTCCGGCGTGAACACTCCGATATCCGTCAGCGCCGCAACGTCGCGGCACCATGGCTCCTTCTTCTCGACCTCCGAGTAGACTTCGCCGATCAGCTCGTACATCGGAGCCGACAGCACGCCGGAAGGCTCCAATTGGTCGCCGAGATTGCACTTGGCGCCTTGCGCCAGCATATTGAAGCATTCGAATTCAAGCGCGGCCTTGTTGCGGAATGAGGAATTGTCTCCCCACGACGTATGGAAGCGTCCGGACATGCCGACCGTTTCCTTGTTCAGCGTGCGGATATATTTGACGGAGACGGGGAAATCCATGTACCCCCACGGCCCGCCCGGCAGCGATTCGAACGCCGCGTACGTATAATCGTTCAGAACCGGCTTGTCGACGCGGCCTACGTGTCCTTTGTTGTAGAAAATATTATAGTCGGGGTTGAACGCGCGCACCTGCGCGCTCATGTCCTGCACCCACTCGTGATAAGTCGTCTCCGAATATTGCTTGCGGTCGGCGGCGTTTTTCGGATCGAGCCCCGCCTCGCGCATTCCCTTGATGCATGTCGGGCAAACGCATTCGACGACGAACGAAGCGTCGAACCATACGCCCTCGGCCGGTACCGCCTCCATCACTTCCTGCAACTGCGCCTTCAAGAATTGGCGATACCCCGTGTTGACGCACAGATTACGATAAAACCCGGCCTCGAGGTACCCCCGTTTCTCATGGTCGCTGTAACGCCCTTCCGAGTCGATGGCCACCCATTCCGGATGAGCCGTATAGGAGAAAATGTCCCATCTCACTGTGATGTACAGATTGACGTGTATGCCGCGTTCGCGGCAGGCTTCCGCCTGCTGCTTCAGAATATCTCGTCCCTTCAGGTGCGGATGCACGCGTTCCGGAAATGCTTTGGAATCGTAATAGATCATTCCGTGGTGGCAGCGGGTGAACAGATTGATCGAATCGACTCTGGCATCGTCCAGCGTCTTGGCGAATTGCTTCGCGTCGAAGCCGGCGCCGATCCCCTCGATCAATTCGCTCGTGTGGAAATCCAGATGAATCTGGCGAAAACGCACTTCGTTAACAGACATGGTCAGTTCCTCCCAATGAAGTCGTCGGCCGTTTCCGATCGGCTGATTTAAGATTTTACGGCTCCGGCGGTCATGCCGGAAATAATGCTTTTGCTAAGCAGGAAGTACACGATAAACGTCGGCGTGACGGTCAGCATGATCGCCGAGAACGTCGCCCCCCAATCCGTCATCCCGTAATTGCCGACATAGTCGCGCAAGCCGAGCGTAACGGTGAGCATGTCCTTCGAATTCAGGAACGTGAACGGAAAGATGAATTCGTTCCAGGCGAACACGCCGTACAACGTCGCGACCGTCACGACGATGTTCATCGACATCGGCAGCACGATGCCGACGAACAGTCGAGGCATCGACGCGCCGTCCATGACGGCCGATTCCATCACTTCGTTCGGCATGAACTTGAAGAACGAGACGAACAAGAAGATGGATACCGGAAGCCCGAACCCGACTTGCGGCAAGATGATGCTGACGTAAGAGTCCAAAATATGAAGCTCGCGATAAATTTGATAGAGGGGAATGAGCGTTACCTGGATCGGAACCATAATTCCGAACAGGAAAAACATCAATCCCGCCCGGCGAAACCGGAATCTCAGCTTCTCGAGCGCGAAGCCGGCCATGGAGCTGAGGACCAGTATGCCCAGGAGCACGAATACGAGCACGATCAGGCTGTTTTTGAAATAGACGAGCAGATCGCTCTTGACGATCGCGTTGACGTAATTGCCGAAGTACAGCGACTTCGGCAAGGCGAACGGATTACTGCCGATCCGGAATTCGTCGAGCGTCTTGAAGCTGGACACGAGCACCCAGAGAATCGGAAAGATCTGGATCGCCAGCATGATGAATAGCAGCGCGGGAAACGCGATGCTGCCGCTTTTTCTCCTTAGCGATTCCATGACTAATCCTCCTTCTTCATCTGAAAGATTTGCATCACGAGCCCCACCATCAGGAAGCATTCGACGGCGATGAATACCGCGATCGCGCTGCCGTACCCGTAATACATGCTGCTGAACGCTTGCTTGTACATATAGGTCGCCACGAGTTCGCTGGACGTTCCGGGGCCGCCGTAGGTCAGCAAGTACGGAATATCGAACGACTTGAGAGAGCCGTTCAGGACGAGAATGACGCTCGTGAAAATAATGCCCTTGATCATCGGA
>JAEZZE010000450.1 GCA_023418755.1 Bacillota bacterium
GCATGAACCCGGACTTCGAGCCGGGAGATCTTATGCTGATCCGGGATCATCTGAACATGACCGGAGCGAATCCGCTGATTGGGGAGAACGAGCCTGCGCTTGGGCCGCGTTTTCCGGATATGAGCCGGGCGTATACACCAGATTTGCTCGAGCTTGTCCGCGAGACGGCGCAGTCGTTAGGGATTAGCGTCAAAGAGGGCGTGTACGCCGGAATTACCGGACCGTCCTATATGACGCCGGCGGAACTCAAGATGCTGCGATTGATGGGCGGCGACGCGGTGGGCATGTCCACCGTGCCGGAAGCGATCGTTGCGAGCCATATGTCGATGAAGGTCATCGGAATTTCCTGCGTGACCGACATGGCGATCGGCGAACATCTCGAGCCGCTCAGCCACGAGCAGGTCATCGAGGTCGCGAACCGCACGAAGCCGAAGTTTATTTCTTTGGTGAAAGCGGTCGTCCAAAAGTTATAGGACGGATTCGGCTAACGTCGTATCGGCGTATTGGCGGCATCTTTATCACACCACCCAACTTTGAAGGAGAGCTGAGACATGAAAAAATCGACCAAGCTTCTTACCGGAATCATGCTTGTCGCTTCTTTGACCTTGACGGCATGCGGAGCAAAAAACAATAACGGAGGCGGAGCGGCCAGCCCGAGCGAATCGCCGAGCGCGTCGCCGAGCGCATCGCCGAGCGCATCCCCGAGCGCAAGCGAAAGCGCATCCCCGTCCGGGACGGTGGACGGCAAAGGCTTCAAGTTCGCGATGGTGACCGACGTGGGCGGCATCAACGACAAGTCGTTCAACCAAAGCGCGTGGGAAGGCCTGAATAAGCTTAAGACCGATACGGGCGCGGAAGTCAAAAGTCTCGAGAGCAAAGAAGCTTCGAACTATTTGACGAACCTGAACAAATTCGTACGCGACAGCTACAACCTCACTTGGGGCATCGGGTTTCTGCTTGAAGACGCCGTGAAGGAGTCGGCAGGCAAAAATCCGGACGCTCAGCTGGCGATCATCGACGGCGAAGTCCAAGCTCCCAACGTAGCGTCGATCAAGTTTGCTGAAAACGAAGGCGCGTTCCTCGTCGGCGTAGTGGCGGGATCTATGACCAAATCGAACAAAATCGGCTTCGTCGGCGGCATCGACATTCCTGTAATCAAGCGGTTCGAACTCGGCTTCGTGGCCGGCGTGGCCGCGGTGAACCCGGACGCGAAAGTCGAGATCAACTATACGGGCGCGTTCGACAAAGCGGATCTGGGCAAAGCGGCGGCCGCTTCTCTCTATAACGCCGGCGCCGACATCGTTTTCCACGCCGCCGGCGGCACGGGCAACGGCGTCTTCAACGAAGCGAAGGAGCGCAACAAAACCGCGGCTGCGGACAAGAAAGTATGGGTCATCGGCGTAGACAAGGACCAATCGCTGGAGTTCGGAGACGACGTTACGCTGACGTCCATGCTGAAGCGCGTAGACGAAGCGGTATACCGCGTGTCCATGGAAATGATCGAAGGCAAGTTCCCTGCCGGCCAAGTAACGACGCTCGGCCTCAAGGAAAATGGGGTAGGCTTGCCGGAGACTTCCAAGGCAAACGTGCCTCAGGACGTTCTCGACAAAGTCGAAGAGTACAAGCAGAAAATCATCAGCGGCGAGATTACGGTACCGACGGCCCAGTAATTCATTAACCGATAAAGGGTGCGACTATGGAACAGGCGAAAACAGTCGTAGAAATGCGCAACATTACGAAACGTTTCCCCGGCATCGTCGCCAACGACAGCGTCAACTTCAAGCTGAGGAAGGGAGAGATTCACGCCCTCCTCGGCGAGAACGGCGCCGGCAAATCGACGCTTATGAACGTTCTGTTTGGCCTGTATCAGCCGGAAGAAGGGGAAATTTTCGTCAATGGGCAACAGGTCGTCATAGACGGGCCCAACAAGGCGATTAAACTCGGTATCGGAATGGTGCATCAGCATTTCAAGCTGGTGCACCCTTTTACCGTCACGGAAAACATCATCCTCGGAAGCGAACCCCGGAAGTGGATGGGGCTTGCGGTGGACAAGAAGCAAGCCGGCGAGAAAGTAAACCTGCTTTCCAAGCAATACGGTTTAAACGTGGACCCCTATGCGAAGATCGGCGAAATCTCGGTCGGCATGCAGCAGCGGGTCGAAATTTTGAAGACGCTGTACCGCGGAGCGGACATCTTGATCTTCGACGAACCTACGGCGGTGCTGACTCCGCAGGAGATCGGCGAATTGCTCGTCATTATGCGCAACCTGGTCGCCCAAGGCAAATCGATCGTGCTCATTACCCATAAACTGAAGGAAATTATGGCGATTGCCGACAGCGTGACGATCGTGCGCCGCGGCAAAGTCATTGACAGCTTGCCGGTTGCCGGCACCAATCCGAACCAGTTGGCCGAGAAGATGGTCGGCCGGGAAGTGTCGCTTAAGCTCGACAAGAAGGATGCCGTGCTCGGCGAGCCGATATTGGAAGTCGACAACCTCGTCGTCAAAGGGCGTCAAGGACTGAATGCGCTTAACGGGACGTCGTTCGTGCTGAAGCGGGGAGAGATTCTCGGCATCGCGGGCGTCGAAGGCAACGGCCAGAGCGAGCTGATCGAGGCGCTGACGGGGCTTCGCCCGGTCGCCGGCGGATCGATCAAAATCGCGGGCGCGGAGGTTTCCGGAGAGAAGCCTAGAACCATTTCCGAAGCCGGCATCTCCCTCATTCCCGAAGACCGCCACAAGCACGGGCTCGTGCTCGATTTCCCGGTACGGGACAATATGGTGCTCGAAACGTATTATCAGCCCCAGTTCAACAAGCGCGGCTTCCTGGATTACGAAGCGATAGCCAAGCATGCGGAGCGGCTCGTTAAAGATTTCGACGTGCGGACTCCGAGCATTATGACGGACGCGCGCGCGTTGTCCGGAGGCAATCAGCAAAAGGCAATTATCGCCCGGGAAATCGACAAAAACCCCGAATTGCTCATCGCCGCGCAGCCGACTCGCGGACTGGACGTAGGCGCGATCGAATTCATCCATAAGCGGCTCGTGGAGCAGCGCAACATGGGCAAGGCGGTGCTGCTCGTCTCTTACGAATTGGACGAGATCATGCAGCTGTCGGACCGGATCGCGGTCATCTACGAAGGACGCATCGTCGGGGAAGTCAAGCCTTCCGAGACGAACGACCAGGAGCTCGGCCTGATGATGACCGACTACAAGCAGAAGCAAGGGGGAGCGGGCAGTGAACAAGCTGATTAAAGCTTTTACGAAGGAGTCCGCGATCGTTCCGCTTGTCGCCATTCTGCTCGGCCTGATCGTCGGGGCGGTCATTATGCTGATCGGGGGCTACGATCCGATTCTCGCTTATCGCTCCCTGCTGGAGACCGTATTCGGCAACAAGTACGATCTGGGAGAGACGATGACGGCGATTACCCCGATCCTGTTCACCGGTCTGGCGGTCGCGTTCGCCTTTCGTACGGGACTGTTCAACATCGGAGCGGAAGGCCAATACATTATGGGAATGACGGGAGCGACGGTCATCGGAGTCACCGTCCATCTTCCCTGGTACATCCACGCTCCGCTCGCGATTGTCGTCGGGGCGCTCGTCGGCGGCTTCTGGGGAATGATCGCCGGTTACCTGAAGGCGGCCAGAGGCGTGAACGAAGTCATCACGACGATCATGCTCAACTGGATCGCGCTGCACCTGGCGAACTATATCGTCAGACGCTTCCTGCTCGAACCGGGCAAGGGCAGATCGTATATCGTAGACGATTCGGCATCCGTGGCGATCGGCTGGCTGTCGAGGTTCATGGACGACGCGCGTATGCATTGGGGGATGGCTTTTGCGCTGCTCAGCGTCATTTTCTTCTACTATTTCCTATGGCGCACGAAGCAAGGCTTCGAGCTTAGAGTCGTCGGCTCGAACCCGGACGCGGCCAACTATGCGGGCATCAGCGTCAACAAAGGCGTCGTCAAGGCGATGTTCATCTCGGGAGCGCTGGCGGGATTGGCGGGCGTATTTCAGGTGCTCGGCGTCTTCCACAACCAAGTCATTTCCGCCGGTCATACCGGGCATGGCTTCGACGGCATCGCCGTCGCCCTGCTCGGAGGCAACAATCCGCTGGGCGTATTGCTGGGCGCGATTCTGTTCGGCGTATTGTCATACGGCGCCGCCGGCATGAGCTTCGGGGCGGACGTGCCTCCGGAGATTATCCGGATCGTGATCGGCTCGGTTATTTTCTTCGTCGCCGCGCCGGGAATTATCCGCTGGCTGCTGAAGCGGGTATCCGGGAAGAAACGCAAAGAGGAGGCGATCTAGATGGATGCGGCAACGATCGGGCATATGCTGAATACCGCGTTCGTATTCTCGACCGCATTGATTCTGGCCGCGCTTGGCGGCATCCTCTCGGAGCGTTCGGGCGTCGTGAATATCGGGCTGGAAGGACTCATGACCGCGGGAGCGTTCGCGGCGGCCGTAGCGGCTTACAAGTCGCAGGAAGCGGGCTTAGGAGGAGCGTCTCCATGGATCGGCGTCATTGCCGGGGCGATCTTCGGCGTTCTGTTCGCGCTCATTCACGCGGTGGCGACGATTACGTTCCGGGCCGATCAGGTCGTCAGCGGGATCGTCATCAACTTTATCGCGGGCGGCTCGACGCTATATCTCGTCAAGCTTCTGTTCGAGGGAGCCGGCGAAACGTCGCTCGTTAACGAAGTGTTTCATAAAGTCAAAATTCCGCTGCTCTCGGATATTCCGGTTCTAGGCGACGGCTTGTTCAACGCTTACCCGACGACGTATCTGGCCCTAATTCTGGTCGGCGCGATCTATTACACGCTGTACAAAACGGCTTTCGGCCTTCGGCTGCGCTCCGTAGGGGAGCACCCGAGCGCGGCCGATACGGTCGGCATCAAGGTGCTGCGGATGCGCTACGCGGCCGTGCTGATGAGCGGCGTGCTAGCCGGCATCGGCGGCGCGACGATCGCGATGACGACGACGGGCTCGTTCTCGCACAACACGATCTCCGGTCAAGGCTTTATCGCGCTGGCCGCGGTGATTTTCGGCAAATGGAACCCGCTCGGCGCGATGGGCGCGGCGCTGTTTTTCGGATTCGCGCAGTCGATCAACAACGTGCTTCAATTGTTCGATTTCTCGTCGCACGTGCCTCCGGAATTTATTTACATGCTGCCGTACGTGCTCACGATTCTGGTTCTTGTCGGCGCCGTTGGCCGTTCAAGGGCTCCCGGCGCCCTGGGAGAACCGTATTTTCCGGGCAAACGGTAGGGCTCAGACGTTACTGAGCAGGGACAGATAGGGCTGATCTTAAGTCTGGGCGTACAGGATGATCGATGAAAAGTAGAAGCATCTATCTTCTGGAGAGCATCGGAAGGAGATAGATGCGACTTGCATCATTCCATCGATTTTGGTACGACTCTGTTGACTTGCAGATCAGCCCTTTTCGCATCTGCGAAAAATAAACCAATACGCAAGCTGAGGCCGCACAAAAAAAGAACCAGCGCCCGTGGAAATGGCGCTGGAGCAGTAGCCGCATGGATGAATGATTAGAAGTGCGATTTAATATTTAACCCCTTCGGTGTATCGGTTGCCGGCATTCCAGAGCAAATATTCCTCGACGCCGCTGTCGTTCAGCGCCTTGATCTGGGCTTGGACTTCCGCGACGCCGTATTGCGCGTAGTGGCCCTTGCCGAGCCATTTGGCGGTGAAGTCCTGTATCCACGGCCGGATAATCGGCTTGTCTTCGCCCAAGGGATCCAGCTTCTTGTGCGTGTCGTCCATCGCGCCCTTGATCGTCTCGTACGGCGCCCTGTCCGGGTCCTTCTGTTTGAACCAACCCGTGCTGTAATGGCTCGGATAGATCATCGGACTGATCACGTGGACCGCACTGGAAATTTTCACGAAATCCTGTCCGATTCCTTCGGCGGCGGGAACGGAGGCGGCATAACCGAAAATATCGACCGATACCCGTACCCCGAGCGGCTCCAGTTCTTTCTTGGCGTATTCGACGAAGCCGGTGACGATGTCCACGCGGCTCTGTTCGTTTTTCGCGTACTTCAGACTATCCGCCCGCTTCTCGAAGCCCTCCGGGAATCGCACGTAGTCGAACTGGATTTCCTTGAAGCCCAGCTTGGCGGCTTCCTTGGCGACTTCGACGTTGTACTCCCACACTTCCTCGCGGTAAGGATTGACGAACTTGTCCTTGTTGCCGTTCTGCCATATCGAGCCGTCCTTCTGTACGAAGGAATACTCGGGATGGTTCTTGGCGAGCACGCTGTCCTTGAAGACGACGACGCGGGCGATCGGGTAAATGTCGTGCTCGTCCAACGTCGTCATTAGCTTGCCGATATCCTTAATATAAGGTTGGGGACTGCCCAGCTCCTGCAGCTTCGGATTATCCGTCTTGTAAGTAATGTTTCCGAGATCGTCCTTAATATCGATGACCATCGAATTGAGGTCCGTGCGATCCAGGAGGTCCAGCAGAGTCGCCATCCGCTCTCCTCCGGCGCTGTAAGCCGTTACGTATATGCCCTTAACGATCGGGGCGTCCGGCTGAGGGTCCCCTTCCGGAACGTAGGACGGCCCATCGTCGATTAGTTCGGGCGCCGCGGATTGATGAGCGGCGGTCTTGACCGCGTTCCACAGTCCTTCGGACGGCTTGCCGGCCGAATGTCCTCCGCCTAACGCGCCGTTAAGCAGCAGGAAAAACGTCAAAAAAATGCTCATTCTCTTCTCTCCCCATAAGCTCTGTAACAAGATTATAAACGAGTTAGGGGAGAGTAGACACAGGTATTTTGTAGTATTTTGCTGAAAATCCCAGAATTTTCGCCGTCGATTTTATTTTCTGCGAAAATCCCCGATTACGTCGACCGTCTGAACGACGTTGACGAAAGCTTTGGCGTCGATTTCCTTGACCATTTTGCGCAGCTCCGCCAGCTCGAAGCGGGTCGTGACCGTCATCAGCATGTCGCGTTCTTCGCTCGTAAAGGCGCCCCGCGTCTTCACGATCGTGACTCCTCTCGGCAGCTTAAGCAATCTTGAGGCCAACTCCTGCGTCTGATTGGTCACGATAAACGCGGTTACCTTATGATGCGGCGTATGCACGGCGTCAATTACTTTTCCCGTTAAGTAGATCGACAGCATAGAATAGAGAGCGGCGCTCCAGTCGTTCTTCAGAAAGCCGAGCGCGGCCACGACGAACGTATTTAGCGCGACGATCAGGATTCCGACGGGAAGATTGCGATAACGCGATATGACGGAAGCGATAATGTCGAACCCGCCGGTGGAGCCGCCGTAGCGGAGAGATACGGCCGTGCCCAGACCGACGAGCACTCCGCCGAATACCGCGGCGAGCAGCCGATCGTCCGTCAGCTTGATCATGGGAATGACCTGCAGGAAAAAAGACGTTGCGACGACGGTGACGATGCTGAGCGCGATGAAACGTTTGCCGAGGACGCGGTAACCCCAGAACAAAATCGGCGCGTTTAGGGCAAAATAAAGCCAGCCGATGTTCCATCCGGACAAGTAACCGATTACCATCGCCACGCCGGACACCCCGCTGCTAAGCAGCTTCTCCGGAATCAGGAGCATCTGGAAGCCGAAGCCGACGGCGGCTGCGCTAAGAATCATCAAAAATACGGGGCCGACTATGGCAATCCTCTTCATAAAAGCACTCCTCTCGCGCGCATGGGAACGCTCACGGCGACGTACGATTTAGGATCCCCCCGGACAAGAGGCTCATTCAACGAATGGTACTCTTTTCCTGAGACTGGAGTTTACGGGCAGGTTTGTGCTATAATGAACTGATCATTTTTTTGGAAGCCGTAAGTTGAAGGCCCAACACAGAAGGAGATTGAAAAAGTTTGAGCACATTTGCAGAGTTTGGTTTGGAGCCGGATGTACTTCAAGCCATATCGGAGATGGGATTTGAAGAGGCGACCCCAATCCAAGCGAAAGCTATTCCCGTTGCCATCGCAGGCAAAGACATGATCGGGCAGGCCCAGACGGGCACAGGCAAGACCGCTGCATTCGGCATTCCGCTGATCAGCAAGATCGCAGCTTCGGAGGACCGCATCGTAGCTTTGATCATGGCGCCGACTCGCGAACTCGCGATTCAGGTATCGGAAGAAATCGAGAAGCTTGGACGTTTCAAGGGACTGCGTTCCTTGGCTATATATGGCGGTCAAGACATCTCACGTCAAATCCGGTCACTAAGACGGAAGCCGCAAATCATTATCGGAACTCCCGGTCGATTGCTCGACCACATCAACCGCAAGACGATCAAGCTCGACGACGTGCAGACGGTCGTTCTGGACGAAGCGGACGAAATGCTTGACATGGGCTTCATGGACGACATCCAGTCGATCTTGAAGCTTGTGCCGGACGAACGTCAGACGCTGCTGTTCTCGGCGACGATGCCGGCGAACATCCAGAAGCTGGCGCAGCAATTCCTGCGCGAGCCCGAGCACGTCAAAGTCGAATCGAAGCTGCTCAGCGCCCCTTCGATTCAACAATACTACGTGGAAATCCAAGAGCGGATGAAATTCGACGGTCTGTGCCGGCTGCTCGACATGGAGCCTCCGGAGCTTGCCATCATCTTCGGCCGTACGAAGCGTCGCGTAGCCGAGCTCTCCGAAGCTCTTATGAAGCGCGGGTACGCTTGCGACGGACTTCACGGGGATTTGTCCCAGAACCAGCGCGATGCCGTTATGCGCAAGTTCCGCGACGGCAGCATCGACATTCTGGTGGCGACGGACGTGGCGGCACGCGGATTGGACGTATCGGGCGTAACGCACGTTATCAATTTCGACCTTCCGCAAGATCCGGAGAGCTACGTTCACCGGATCGGCCGTACGGGCCGCGCGGGCAAGGAAGGAACCTCCTGGTCGTTCGTCACGCACCGCGAGACCGATCACCTGCACTTCATCGAGAAGGTAACCCGTCACCGCATCTCCAAGAAGATGCTTCCGACGTTGTCCGAAGCGATGGAAGGCAAGCAGAAGGTTCTGGCCGAGCGCATCATGGAAACCGTCCGTTCCGAAGAAGAAGTCAATCCTTTCAAATGGGTTGCCATGCAATTGCTGGAGCAGTACGACTCCGTAGAATTGCTGGCTGCTGCCTTGAAGCTGCTGAACGGCGACAAGAAGGACGTCAACATCGAGCTGACACCGGAAGATCCGGTTCGCTCGAAGAAGCGCAAATTCGACGGCGGTCGCAGCGGCGGCGGCGGCTACGGCAGCGGCGGCGGACGCCGATACGGCTCCGGCGGCGGTCAAGGCTCCTGGCGTCAAGGCGGCCAGGGCCGCAACGATCGCGATCCGGGCGGCTATAACGGCGGGCGCAAGCCTTACGGAGGCGGCGGCAACCGTTACGGCGGCAACCGCGACGACAACGGCTACCGCGACAATCGCGGCGGCGGACGCCCTGAACGGAGAGACGATTATCGCGGCAGTCGCTCGCAGAACGAAGATTTCGTAAAAATCTAACTGCAGCAGTTAACTGACCAACAGTCATCAGGGAGGAATCCCCATGGAAATGCGGGGCATGATGGGCGGCTTCTACAAAATATCCGAGTGGATCATGAGGCTGTCGGTTACGAACGTGTTATGGCTTCTCACGTCATTTCCGTTTTGGTTTCTGTTTATTACGCCGTTCATCAGCCAGCCAGCGGAGGGGGATGCCGAAGGCTCCCTCGTCTCCGCTGTCATTATGATGGCGATCGTAGCTCCGTTTACCTTGTTTCCGGCGACCTCGGCCATGTTCTCGGTCGCCCGGAAATGGGTTCTTGGAGATGTCGACGTTCCGCTGTTCAAGACGTTTTTCCGCAATTACAAGCAGAATTACGTTCAAGCGATGATCGGCGGCATTTTCTACGCCTTGCTGTTCGCGATCTTGATTATCGACTTCCAAGTCTATCTCAAGCAGATCAGCGGGTTTCAGATTCTAGCCTATCTTTTTATCGCGTTAATGTTGTTGCTGCTTATTTCCTTGCTGCACTTTTTCTCTTTGTTGTCCCATTTTCACATGAAAACGGTTCAACTGTTCAAAAACGCGCTTATACTGACGATCGGCCGTCCATTCCGTTCGCTGGCCATGGCGATCGGGGCGGTGGTCGTAATCGCCATCAGCTTGAGATTCACCTTTTTGCTGCCTTTCTTCTTCGGAAGCCTTATCGCGGTCTATACTTTCTTTAATTTCAACATCGTCATTCAGAAGATGATGCTGATGAAAGAGCAAGCCGAAGCGGCCGCCGAAGAGTCCGAATCCGACGAAGATAACGAACCGGACGGCGAAGGGAAGAAATCCCAGGGTTAATCATTTTACTTTTGCGCTTTGCCTGCTTATAATGGGGATATTCCTGCCCTGTGCGTTACGACGCTTTATTGTTTTGAACCAATGTTTGTTTCCAGGGAGCTCTACATTGCCAGGCGGCTGACAGGCCCTCGAAAAGGGAAGTCAAAATCCGGGTTGCGGGCACCCACCTGCCAAAGCAGGTTCAGAAACATGCACGTCGGACGGCAATGGCGGGTTTTTTCTGTCCATGGGCTTTAATCCCCGGGTAAGGCGTGGTATGATAGAATGTAGCGCCAAGGGTACTCGGAGGGAGAGAGAGCGTTTGAAGCGGATTCTGATCGGATTGATTCGGAGTCATGAACATACGAGCGACAAGGCGAAAGACCCAAAGCTAAAGTCCCATTATTATCGCCTTTCGAAAGATCGCGCGTGGGATGAGATTAGCTCCATTCTGAAGAAAATGAAAGGCTACAAAGTTCTTCACGAAGTCCAGACGGTCGGGGAAATCGTCATGGAGAAGAAGTCGATGTCCGGACGGACGATGGACATTACGATCCAGCTCGTGGGTACAAGCCCCGGTAATACGGCGGTCGATATCTATTCCGCTTCCCGCGGCTCGCTTGGCGATCTTGGAGCGAACTATCGGAACATACAGGAAATATACGGCGTACTCGATCGCAAGCTTGCAAGCTTCAAAGCTTAGACGGGCGCTTCAGACGACATAATAAAGCGAGGAAGGCGTCTGGCCTTTCCTCGCTTTTGTCATGCATAGCTTTGCGGATTAGAGAAGCTTCTTGACCGCTTCGATCGCCGCTTCGTAGTTCGGGTGCTCGGTCATTTCGTTCAGCACTTCGATGTAAGCGATGCGGTCGTTCGTATCGAGAACGAAGATGGCGCGCATGTCCAGATGGAATTCCTTGATAAACACGCCGTAAGCTTTGCCGAAGGCGTTGTCCTTATAATCGGACAGCAGGAATACGCGGTCTACTCCGGCGGCGGCGCACCAGCGGGCTTGGGCGAACGGCAGGTCGGCGCTTACGGTCAGAATGGCGACGTTCTCTCCAAGCTTGGAGGCTTCTTCGTTAAAGCGACGGGTCTGCGCGTCGCATACGCCCGTGTCGATCGAAGGGACGACGCTGATAAGCTTGACTTTGCCCGCGAAATCTTTGAGCGACGAAGTTTCGAGCAGATTCTTAGGCAGCGAGAAATCGGGAGCGGAATCGCCGACTTTCAATTCCGGACCGATAAGCGTAATCGGATTGCCTTTGAAAGAAACGGTACGTTCTTGGGACATGGTAAGAACTCCTCCTTCATTGATAAGGTTTGCCGTTATCATTATAATCGTTATGGAATGCCGTTGTCCAATCATTGGAAGACCGGAAGTACGCGGAGAAGGGGTGGGGGCGTGGAACTAAGGCAATTGGAATATTTCGTGCAGGTCGCTCGGCTCCAGCATGTGACGAAGGCGGCCGAAGAGCTTCACGTCGCTCAGTCGGCGGTAAGCAGGCAAATTCACCGCCTCGAGGAAGAACTGGGCATACGCCTGTTCATGCAGCGGGGACGCAACGTGCAGCTTACGCCGGTCGGCCAGTTGTTTCTGCGGCGGGCGGAATCGATCCTCGGGGATCTCGACCGCGCCGTCATGGAAATTCACGAATTTCTAGATCCCGAAGTCGGGGAGATTCGCCTTGGTTTTCCCCATAGCTTGGGCATTCATCTCGTGCCCCAAGTGGTGGCCGCCTTCCGTAAAGTGCATCCGAACGTTAAATTCCGTTTTCGGCAAGGCATGTATCCGTCCCTGATCCGGGACATCGTGGACGCCGAGGTGGACATCGCTTTTATCTCGCCGTTTCCGGAAAACAACGAACAGGTGACGGGAGAGGTGATCCTGACCGAAAGCCTGTACGCGATTCTTCCCACCAACCACCCTTTGGCGGTTAAGGAAGCGATCAATTTAAGCGAGCTGAAGGACGAGACGTTCGTGCTGTTCGGCAACGGCTATTCTCTGCGTCCGATCGTTTGGGATGCGTGCAGGGAGGCCGGCTTTACGCCCAAGATCGGCTTCGAAGGGGAGGAATCGGGAACGATCCGGGGGCTGGTCGCGGCCGGAATGGGCGTGAGCCTGCTGCCGGAGATGGCCATGTACGAGACGAGCTCGATGATGCCGGCCGTGGTGAGGATCAGCGAGCCCGAGGTCACGCGAACGATCGGGATCATTCATAGATCTTCGGAGAAGATGCCGCTTGTCGTACAGATTTTCCATTCGTTCCTGATCGATTTTTTCAAAAACGATTATAAGTCGCTATAGAGGAATAAGGGGCAGCCGGACTTGGAGGATCCGGGCTGCCCCTTATTCGTTTATCCGGGAATTTCGTTAATCCCGGTTGCTGTTGGTGAAGATCAGAATATATTTGACGAGCTCGAGCAGCGAGATCAATGCGGCGGCGACGTACGTCAGCGCGGCGGCATTCAGCACTTTGGCGACGCCGCGCTCTTCGTCGCGGAGAATGAACCCTTCGGCGACCATCAAGTCGCGCGCTCTCGAGCTGGCGTTGAATTCGACCGGCAAGGTAACAAGCTGGAAGGCGACGGCGGCCGCGAAGAATATGATCCCGAAGCCGATCAGATTAAGCGAGCTGAACAGGAAGCCCGCAATGAGCAGGAACGGCGCAATGCCGGACGCGAAGCGAACGACCGGGAACATCCGGTGGCGAAGCACGAGCATCGGGTAGGCATGCTGATGCTGTATGGCGTGTCCGACTTCGTGACAGGCGACCGAGATCGCGGCGATCGAATGTTCGTAATATACGGGTTCCGACAGCCGCACGACGCGAGCGATCGGATCGTAGTGGTCGGACAGCGCGCCGGGCACCGGTTCGACGGGGACGTCGCGCAGACCGTTATGGTCGAGCATCCGTCTGGCCGCCTCGTAGCCGGACAGCCCGCTGGCGGCGCGTACCTGGGACCAGCGGTTGAACGTCCCTTTGACTCTGAATTGGGCCCATAGGGATAACGCGAAAGCGATGATGATCAGAAAATCCATCGGGTGAAAGAACATGGTGATCAACCTCCATTAGGGTAACTTGTTCACATGAAGTTACTTTTCCCCAAAAGAAGAAGAAGAGCCTCGACGCAGGCTGCGGTTTGCGGCGTAATCGCCCTGTACAGCTTCTTGGCTTGCCTAGGCTTCAATTGCTCGAGAACGGGTTCGAGCTCCTTGACTTCCCGTTCGAGCTGGGCGAGATGAACTTGAAGGTCCGCAAGCTTGCGGTTGACGGTTTCGTCCGCCGCTACGCGGTTGTGCGAGGCGAACTGCTCCCGAATTTCTTCCAGGGAGAACTTCTGCGCCTTTAACTGTTCAATACGGCGGAGCCGGCTTAAAGTTTCGTCATCGTATAAGCGATAGTTGCCGGTCGATCTCTTGGCCGGGAGAAGCAAGCCTAGACTGGTGTAATAATCGATCGTGCGAGGGCTGATCCCGGCCAAAGAGGATAGCTCCCCGATCCGGTATAGGCGTTGCGCGGGCGGTTGATCTTTACGCATCGTAATCCCCTTCCTCTGTAAGGTAGTCCAAAAATTCCGCTTTTGTCCATCATACAGAATCCTCAACCATACAGTCAAACGTGATGCTTTGGCGGATAATTCCGCTAGCGGAAGAGCTATTTGTTAGAAAAGCCGAATGCTCGGGGCCGGATGTTCTCTGCTGGCGCGCGCAAGACGTATTACGATATATTCCCTGACGCAAGTTAACTTTCAGTTCCGTTTTTATCCTAATGAAACCTTCAAAGAACGGGCATTGGCCCTTTTATCTAACATGATACAATATTTCTAGCTCTTATGTAATGTATGTGTTAGATAAAATTAAAATAATTTACGGATTTTTATTGTCAAATTGCGATTGCCTCACTATAATGACACTATGCATTTCATTCGACGTCATAATACATGACGTCAAGAGGAGTGGTCGTTATGTTGAAAAAAAGTTTAGTGTCGACAGGTGCGCTTCTGATCCTGTTTCCAACGGTCGTATTCGCGGAGGATCCGTCGTCGGGGCAGTTAAACATGGGGCTTAACGCATTGTGGGTCATGCTGGCGGCGATATTGGTGCTGCTCATGCAGGGCGGTTTTATTCTACTCGAGGCGGG
>JAEZZE010000029.1 GCA_023418755.1 Bacillota bacterium
GCCATATCCGCGTCTCGGATCTTCCCGCCGAGGCGCTGCTTCACGCGAACTTTAAGGACGAGGCCATTCTCGCCGCGCTCGCGCAAGTGGAGGCGGCCAGCGCCGTCGTCATCGCCAGCCCCGTCTACAAAGCTTCTTACACGGGCATTCTGAAAGCATTCCTCGACCTGCTTCCGCAGACGGGGCTGAAGGGCAAGGTTACGCTTCCGCTCTTCATCGGGGGCACGATCGCGCATTTGCTCAGTCTCGACTATGCGTTGAAGCCTCTGCTGTCGGTGCTCGGCAGCCGCAACATCGTAGGAGGCGTATTCGCCATCGACCAGTGGGTGCAGCGCCTGGATAACGGCGGCTTCGAGCTGTCCGAGGAACTGAGCGAACGCCTCGACCGCGCTTCGGCGGAGTTGGCCGAAGAAGTCGCGTGGCTCTCCGCTCGCACTAACGCTTAATTCCGCTTCTTTTCTCGAATGCAGGCTGTCCCGTAAGAAGAAGAGTCGTACCGAACGATGATCGATGGAAATGTTGAAAGGCATCTTTCTCCTTCCGCTGCTATACGATCCTGAAATTTTCAAGGGTAAACCCGTAACAGGGTCATTTCAGGACCGTATGAGGCATTCTCCAGGAGATAGATGCTTTTTTTTCATCTATAATCTTGTACGCCCCTACATATAGATCAGCCTCTTTCGCGTCGCTAAGGCTTAGCGCCAAGGCGTTTCTTGGCTTTCTTCCCGCATACTCGCCCCTGCGCAAACCTCCCGACATCTCCGAAAAAAAGCCGCGAAAGGTCGTATCGGACTTTTGAATCGATCGATAGAAGAACTCTATTATCGAATCCGTTGACGATGAAACCGCCGAGGTGTATTGTTATTCCCAACACCAAATCTTACTTAACCAGTAGGAATTATAAGGTTAATAAAACCGACAAAAAGAAAAGCGGAGGGATTTCATCGTGAAGAAAAAAACCAGCCTCGCCATCGTCATACTTTCACTATCGCTTACGTTAGCCGCCTGCGGCGCGAAAAACAACGACGCGGCCAACTCGCCCTCGTCTTCTCCGGACGCTCCGGCATCGAGCCCCGCGGCGGCGGGAAGCGAATCGGCCGGTTCCGAAGCCGATCCCGCGAAAGTCGCGAAGATCATCGTCGGCACCGGCACGCAGTTCCCGCAAGTGTGCTTCATCGACGAGAACGGCAAGCTGACCGGCTTCGACGTCGAGCTCGTGCGCGAGATCGACAACCGTCTGCCGCAGTACGAGTTCGAATTCCAGACGCAGGAATTCAAGAGCCTGCTGCTTAGTCTCGAGACGAAAAAAATCGACTTCGTCGCCCACGAGATGGAGAAGAACCCCGAGCGCGAAGAGAAGTACCTGTTCAACAAGGAGCCGTATGCGCACTGGAGAAACAAAATTGTCGTCGCCAAAGACAACGACTCCGTGCAATCGCTCGACGACTTGAAGGGCAAGAAGGTGCTGGTAGGCGCGACGAGCGCCCAAGCGCAAATCATCGAAAACTACAACAAAGAGAACGATAACGCGATCAAAGTCGTGTACAGCGGCGGCGGCGCGAACGACACGGTCGAGCAGATCGTTACCGGACGGGTAGACGCCACGCTGGCCGCAGATTTCACGCTGTCGCTCATCGATCCGGAAACCAAGCTCAAAACGGCCGGCCCGGCGCTCTCCGAAGCCGACGTCCTGTTCATGTTCCGCAAGAACGACGACGATGCGCAGAAGCTGTCCGACGCGATCGACGGCGCGATCAAGGAGCTGAAGGCGGACGGCACCTTGGGCAAGCTGAGCACGGAATGGCTGGGCGGAGACTTTACCTCGGAAGAGTAAGCCCGCAGTCAGAAAATCTAAGGCGAGAGGTGAAACCGCAGCATGGGCGCCAAATTCGACCTGTCGTACCTGTTCGAATACTTCGTGAAGCTGCTGCCTTACGTTCAAATATCGCTGTTCATCGTAGCCTCGTCGATCGCGCTGGGCCTGCTGTTCGGACTGCTCGCCGCGCTTCCCCGGCTGTACCGCGTTCCGGTGCTGCAGAGACTGTCTCAGGTGTATGCGTCCTTTTTCCGCGGTACGCCGATTTTGATCCAGCTGTTCCTGTTCTATTACGGGCTTCCGGAAGTGCTGAAGCTGGTCCATGTCGACCTTACGAGGCTTCCGGTGCTGGCATTCGTCGTTCTCGTCTACGGTTTGCATAGCGGCGCTTACGTGTCCGAAGGCATTCGGGCGGCGGTGAGCGCGGTGGACCGGGGCCAGGTCGAAGCCGCGTACGCAGTCGGAATGGGCGGCTTCAAGGCGTTCACCCGGATCGTGTTCCCGCAGGCGTTCGCGATTGCGGTGCCGATTCTGGCCAATCTCGTCATCGCCACGCTGAAGGATACGTCGCTGGCGTTCACGCTTGGCGTCATGGAGCTGACGGGGAAGGCGCAGACGCTGCCGACGATGTCCCGGCATTTTATCGAATCGTATGTCGCTTTGGCCGCGATCTATTTTATCATCAGCATCGTTCTGGAAAGGCTGTTCGTGCTGGCGGAGCGCCGCATGCTGAGGCATGAGCGCGAAACCGGGCCTGCAGAGAAAGTTCCGCTCGGGAAAAAATGGCTGAAAAAACGCACGAACGCCGCAATCGCGCTGAGCAAAGGGGGCACCCGGGCATGAAGCTGGATTTCTCGTTCATCTGGACGGCGTTCGTCGGCTTGCTGCCCGCCCTGCCGACGACGCTCAAAATTACGGCCGTCTCGGTGCTGTTCGGCTTTGCGATCGGTACTTTCGTCGCGCTGTGCCGCATATACCGGGTGCCGGTACTGCACCAGATCTCCTCGGCCTACGTGACGATCATTCGCGGGACGCCGATGCTGACGCATCTGCTGATTTTGTACTTCGCGATCCCGCTGATCGTGGACGGATTGGCGGACCGCTTCGACTGGTCGTTCCGGTCGGGGCAAATTCCGATGATCGGCTTTGCGTACCTGTCCTTCTCGATTACCGCCGGAGCATATTTGTCGGAAGTCGTTCGCTCCGGTCTGCTGGCGGTCAGCCAAGGGCAGATGGAAGCCGCCCACGCGGTCGGCATGACGACCGTTCAGGCGCTGCGCCGGATCGTGTTCCCGCAGGCGTTCGCCGCCGCGTTGCCGAATCTCACGAACAGCGCGATCGGCATGCTGCACGGCTCCACCCTCGCCTTCACCGTGTCGGTCGTCGACATCAACGCCCAAGCCGAGATTCTGGCGACGACGAACTGGAAGTTTTTTGAAGCGTATTTGGCGGCCGCGCTCTTATTCTGGGGGATGACGATTCTGATCGAGAGGCTGTCGGCGCTGCTTGAGAGAAAGGTTACCCGTTACAATCGCGGAGGTGTCGCATGATCAAGCTGAGAGGAATCCGCAAAGCGTTCGGCAAAAACGAAGTGCTCAAAGGCATCGATCTCACCGTGGATAAGGGCGAGGTCGTGGCGATCCTCGGTCCGAGCGGCTCGGGCAAGACGACGCTGCTTCGCTGCATCAACTATTTGGAAAGGCCGGGCGACGGGGAAATTTCGATCGACGATTTCTCCGTCAACTGCCGCAAGCCAGCGAAGAAGGACATTCACGCGCTGCGGCGCAAAACCGCGATGGTGTTCCAGCAGTACAACCTGTTCCGGCACAAAACCGCGCTGGAGAACGTGATGGAAGGGCTTGTCGTCGTCAAAAAGCTGCCGAAGGCGGAGGCGCGCCTAAGAAGCGTCGAGCTGCTCGAGAAGGTCGGGCTCGGCGACAAGCTGGACGCTTATCCGAGCCAACTGTCCGGAGGGCAGCAGCAACGCGTCGGCATCGCCCGGGCGCTTGCGCTGAACCCCGAGGTTATTTTGTTCGACGAGCCGACCTCGGCGCTTGATCCCGAGCTGGTCGGCGAGGTGCTTGCCGTCATTCGCCGGATCGCCAAGGAAGGCATTACGATGATTATCGTCACCCACGAGATGGGCTTCGCCCAGGAAGTGGCGAACCATATTGTATTCATGGAGGGGGGAGCCGTCGTCGAAGAAGGGCCCCCGAAGACGATCTTCCGGTCGCCGAAGGAGGAGCGAACCCGGCAGTTTCTGACGAGGTTCACTTCGGAAAGCTCGTACTCGATCTAATGGAATGGAGAGATACAGATGACGCTTAAGCTCGGTATTTTGGATCAGAGTATCGTTTTCCCCGGGCAGACGCCTTCCGAGGCGCTGCGCAATACGATCCGCTTGGCGCAGATCGCGGAAGAGCTTGGCTTCGAACGCTTCTGGGTGTCCGAGCACCACGACTCCTCGCAGATGGCGGGAGCTTCCCCGGAAGTGCTCATCTCCCATCTGCTGGCCCGTACGGACAAAATCCGCATCGGCTCCGGCGGCGTGATGCTTCAGCATTACAGTCCCTACAAGGTGGCGGAAAACTTCAACGTGCTCGCCTCGCTCGCGCCGGGAAGGGTCGATCTGGGCATCGGACGCGCTCCCGGAGGGCTGCCCCGCTCGACGAAGGCGCTGCAGAAGGGGATTGCCGAGCCGGAATCGCTGGAACAAAAGCTGGCGCAGCTTGAACAGTATTTGCACGGCTCGGTCGCCGAAGGCGAGCCGCTGGCCGGGCTGCAGGCAAATCCGTTGCCCGCGCAGCCCGCCGACGTGTACTTGCTCGGAACGAGCGTATCCAGTGCCAGGCTGGCCGCGGAGCGAGGCTACCCCTATGCGTTCGCCCTGTTCATTAACAACGATCCGGAAGCGGCGCGCGAAGCGTTCGACGCGTATCGCGAGAGCTTTAACCGGGAGAAGGGCGGCCGGCCCCGCACGCTGCTCGGCTTATCCGTCATCGCGGCGGACACGGAGGAGGAAGCGGCCGAGCTCGCCGGCCATTTCAAGAGCGTCCGCGTGACGCTGGAGAGCGGCAAAACCGTTAACGTAGGCTCGCTGGAGCAGGCCGAAGAATTCGCGCGGCAGGCGGGCGAGACGTACACGGCGGAAGTCCGGGACGCCGATATTACGAAAGGCACGAAGGAAACGGTGCGCCGCAGGCTGCTCGAGCTGCAGCAAACCTACGGCGTGGACGAACTGATCTTTACGACGATCATTCCCGATTTCGAGAAGCGGGTGCGTTCGTTCCGGCTGTTGAAGGAAGCGTTCGAGGAGCAGCCGGTTTAAGGGGGGCGGCCCGGCCGCGTGCCGGCAAGGAAGAAAGGAGGCGCTATTCATGAACACACTCGCACTCGCGGCTGAACCGATATTCGAACGATTGGTCGCCATAAGGCGTCAATTGCACGCCAATCCGGAACTGTCCCATGAGGAATTCGAGACGACCGAGGCGATCCGGGGCTGGCTGCGCGAAGCGGACATTCGTCTCGCGAACTATCCGCTGAAAACGGGGGTTGTCGCCGAAGTCGGCGGAAGAAGCGAAGGACCGATCGTCGCCATTCGGGCCGATATCGACGCGCTCCCGGTGCAGGAGGAGACCGGGCTGCCGTTCGCTTCCCGGATTCCGGGCAAAATGCACGCCTGCGGACACGACTTCCATACGGCCGCCGTCTTGGGCGCCGCTCTGCTGCTGAAGGAGCGGGAGTCCGAGCTGTTAGGGACGGTTCGCTTCCTGTTCCAACCCGCCGAGGAGAAGGCGAAGGGCGCTTCGCAGGTCATCGCGAGCGGAGCTCTGGAAGGGGTGAGCGCGATTTTCGGCCTGCATAACAAGCCCGACCTGCCGGTCGGCGCGATCGGCATCAAGGCCGGACCGCTGATGGCCGCAGCCGACGGTTTTATCGTCGAGGTGAAAGGGCGCGGGACGCACGCCGCCGTGCCGGAGGCGGGCATCGATCCGATCGTCGCTTCCGCGCACATCATTACCGCGCTGCAGTCGATCGTCAGCCGCAACGTCGGCGCGCTGGACGGCGCGGTCGTCAGCGTGACGCGGCTCAGCAGCGGCACCGCCTGGAACGTCATCGCCGATCAGGCCGTGTTTGACGGCACCTTGCGCACGTTCGACGAGAAGGTGCGGACGAAGGTTCGCGAGCGCTTCGAGCAGATCGTCACCGGCGTCGGCGCGGCGCTGGGGGCGGAGGCCCAAGTTCGCTGGCTGGACGGTCCGCCCGCCGTCGTCAACGATCCGCTGTGGGCCGACCAGGCGGCGCGGACGGCGAAGGCGCTCGGCTTGCAGGTCGTCGAGCCGAATCCGTCGCCTGCCGGGGAGGATTTTTCCTTCTATTTGCGGCAAGCGCCGGGCAGCTTCTTTTTTCTCGGCACCTCGGGTCCGCAGGAAT
This sequence comes from Bacillota bacterium, assembly GCA_023418755.1. Lineage (GTDB taxonomy): Bacteria > Bacillota > Bacilli > Paenibacillales > Paenibacillaceae > Cohnella. Next base: position 6,251 of record JAEZZE010000029.1, read on the forward strand.
GGCACCATCCGGCCTTCGACGTTGACGAGCGCGCGCTGCCGATCGGGGCGTCTTTCTTGGCCGCCCTGGCCGTAGACGCCCTTGGCCGGTTGTCCGTTTCATCGGCGAAATAAAGGAGGGAGCCGCCATTCGCAAACTTTACGACGTCATTATCGCGGGCGCCGGGGCAATGGGCATGAGCGCAGGCTACGAGCTGTCGCGCCGGGGACTCAAGACGCTGCTCATCGACGCTTTCGACCCGCCGCACGCGCACGGCAGCCATCATGGCGACACCCGGCTGATTCGCCACGTGTACAGCGGGGGCACGGATTACGTGAAGCTTGCCCTGCGGGCCGACGAGCTGTGGCGGGAGCTGGAGGACGTCTCCGGGGAGAGGCTGCTGGAGAGAACGGGCGTGCTGAACCTGTTCGATTCTTCCGCTTATTCCTACGAGGACAGATTCCAATATTCGGCCGAGCTGGGCGTTCCGTTCGAGGATCTGAGCGCGGCACAGGTTCAGGAACGATGGCCGGCCGTGCGGCTGCCCGATTCCTATCGGGCGATGTACGAGCCGGAAGCGGGGCTGCTGTACAGCGACAAATGCGTGGCCGTTTTCCGGAAGCTTGCGCTGCAGGCCGGAGCCAAGCTGCTGACGGATACGTTCGTGACGCGGATCGAACCGGCTTCGTCGATCGTGGCGGTGCATACGGACAAAGGCGAATATGTCGCCGGCAATGTGATCGTCAGCGCGGGGGCATGGTTTCGAACGCTGGAGCCGTTCGTGCGGCTGCCGATCCGGGCCGTACGCAAAGTCGTCGGCTGGTTCGAGCCGGAGACAAACGCGTACGATGCCGACCGTTTTCCCGGATTTACGTTCGGCGACGGAGCGGGAGGCTATTACGGCTTTCCGAGTCTCGGAGCCGCCGGCGTCAAAATCGGACGCCATGACGACGGCCGCGACTGGAAGCCCGGCGAGGAGCTTGCGCCGTTCGGAGCGTATCCGGAGGACGAGGAGGATTTGCGAAGGGCGCTGAACGCGTTTTTGCCGGGAGCTGCGGGCCGGCTGCTGCGCGGCTCCGTCTGCAAATACGAGCATACGCCGGACGAACATTTCATTATCGACAAACATCCCGTGCACCCGAACGTTTTGCTGGCGGGCGGCTTTTCCGGTCACGGGTTCAAATTTTCCAGCGTTGTCGGCGAGCTTCTGGCCAACCAAATCGAGCTGGGCAGATGGGGGCAGGACATCGGACGCTTTTCCGCAACGCGGTTTTCTTCGTCCGTCCGTACCTGATCCTTTATTCATAAGGAGGCGTAACGATTCATGAGTCAAACTCCAATATCCATCGATCAATATATTCGGACTTACGATCAGTTGCATGAGGCTATAGCGGGCCTGTCCGAAGAGCAGCTCGTCTGGAAGGCGTCGCAGAAGTCGTGGAGCGTGACGGAGGTGCTGACCCACCTGACGGACCACAATCTCGTCGTTTCCTTCCGCATTCGCGAAGTGCTGGCCGGCTCGGAAGTTCGCTTGCCGGCGTTCGCCCAGGACGAATGGGTGGCCGGACAGCGGGCGAACGGGGCGCAGGCCGCCGACGTGCTGGAAGCTTTCCGGGCGCTGCTTCTTTATAACGGCTTGCTGTTCCGGAGATTGTCCCCGGAGGATTGGGACAAATCGGGCGTGAACTTCAAGGGGCAGACGGTGACGGTGGAGGCCATCGCGCAATCGTTCATCGATCACGTCCATCATCATCTCGGCCAGATCGAACGCATTAAGCAAGCGGAAAAAAACTCACGGGAGTCGAGCGGCGCGCTCTAAGCCAAGAAGCCGGGAAGACTGGAAAACGCGGAAATGAGGCGACAAGTCAATCTCACGAAGAAAGCGGGTGGAGAGTTATGCCGAGCGGCCAAGCGATCGTTCGACATGCGGAGGAACGGGATCGCGAAGCGATTTTGAACGTGCTCCTCGGGGCCTACAGCCAGTATGAAGCCGCGCTGTCGCCCGAAAGATGGATCCAGT
>JAEZZE010000108.1 GCA_023418755.1 Bacillota bacterium
GCGTCCCAGCCCATCGGGTGCAGCACGTTGAAGCCTTTCATCCTTTTGTAGCGGCTGACGATATCGGTCGCCGTATAGCCTTCCGGATGGCCGACGTGGAGTCCGGCGCCCGAAGGGTACGGGAACATGTCGAGCGCGTAGAACTTCGGCTTGCCCGCGTCCTCCGTCGTCTTGAACGTCTTGTTCCGGTCCCAATATTTCTGCCATTTCGGTTCGATCTTCTGCGGCTGATAGCCTTGACCTTGACCCTGATCCTGTGCCATGTCGATTAACTCCCTTTGTCAGTAAATAAAAAAGCTCCCGCCCCCAGCGTTGTCGCTAGGGACGAGAGCGTCATCTCCCGTGGTACCACCCTAGTTGACGGAATCCTGCTTGGATGTCCGCCCACTCCGCCTCGTAACGAGAGGTAACGCCTTGCCTACGCGTCTTCGCCCGCTCGGCGAATCGAAAACGTTCGGCTCGGAGGCTTCAAGGCGAGTTCGTCGCAGACGTCAACCGGCTCGCACCAACCGCCGGCTCTCTGATGTAACGTTTTGCGAGTACTGATCCTTTTCGCAGCCAAAGTATGCCATGATTATAGCCAATTCGCGCGATTCGTGTCAAGCCGCGGAAGCGGTCGCCGGAAGCGAGCAACCTTCATTTGCCCTCCGCTCCCTTGAGGAATAAATCCGCGACGGTCGTCGCCAGCCGCTCGGGGGCGAACTCTTCTTCGCCGATCCGCTCCCGGCTTCCGATCATCAGAAGCGAGGAGAAAGCATGGGACAGCAGCATCGGATCGCCTCGCGATATCTCTCCGTTCTCCATCGCCCTGGCGAATTCGGACGCCAGCGCCTCGTGAATTCCGCGCTCCGCCCGGCGGATCTCGGATCTCTGCTCTTCGCTCAGCGAGGGCAGAGCCTCTCTCATCAAGCTTTCGAATTCCACGTGGGCTTGCGACTTGGTCATCTTGGACAAAGCGATCTGGACAAGGCGTTCGCGGAGATTTTCGTTCTCCTCGACGATCCGTTCGGTGATCGAACGGATTCGCAGCATCATCGCCGTCACCGAGGCCGTAAACAGCGCGGCCTTGTTTGCGTAATAGTAATAGACGGAAGCTTTGGTGACGCCCGCGCGCTCCGCGATCATATTGACCGAAACGGGTTCATACCCTAATTCCATAAAGAGGACGGAAGCGGTCAGCAGTACTTTGTCTCTTATCGACGGGCTGCCCGGACCGCTCTTCGGTCTCCCGGGGGCACGCTTGGAACGAGCCGCGCTCATCGCTTTCCCTCCTTCGTTCGAATGTCGGCGTTGCATAATTAACCTACCGGTATATATAATTAGTTTGAAGACCTATTCAAATTATATCCCAAATTAGAAAAACGGAAAGCTTCATCCTTTCCGCGACCCGATCGAAGGAGGATCGCCCGCAATGAGCGACAAAGAACATCGCTACGGAAACTGGGTTTCCGGCAAGCGCGGCAAGTGGATCACGCTTCTGGTCTGGATTGCCGCGGCCGGCCTGCTGAGCGCGCTGCTGCCGTCCGTGAACAGCCAGGAAATCAATAACTCTCCCAATCTGGATTCCGGCAAATCTTCCATGCAGGCGGAAGCCCTCGCCGCAAGCGAATTTCCCGGCGGATCGGATATCCCGGCGCTCGTCGTTCTGCATAAGGGAGGCGGGCTCTCCGGTTCCGATTTGGAGGCCGTCCGCAAGCTGACGGAGAAGCTGTCCTCGTCTCCCGTCCCGCATCAGTCCGCCGTCCCTCCCCTGCACGAGCTTCCGCCTCAAGCCCTGCAAAGCCAGCTGTCCGGGGACGGCAGCACGTTTGTTGTGCCCGTCCTGTTCGATAGGCAGGCGGACGCGGACCGGCTGAAGGAGGGAGTCTCGGAGCTCAAGCGGGAGCTTGCCGGCATCGTCGGATTCGACCCCTTCGCCGAGCCCCGCGATTCCCAAGACAGGCTAAGCGCTCGCGTCACCGGCCCCGTCGGCATTCAGATCGACGCGACGGGCTTGTTCCAAAACGCCGACGTCCGTCTCCTGATCGCGACCGTTCTGCTCGTGCTCGTCTTGCTGCTGCTCATTTACCGTTCTCCGATTCTCGCGCTTCTGCCTCTCGTGGCGGTAGGCTTCGCTTACGGGGTCGTCGGCCCCCTTCTCGGCTGGATGGCGAGCCAAGGGTGGATCGTCGTAGACGGCCAGGCGATCTCGATTATGACCGTTCTGCTGTTCGGGGCGGGAACCGACTACTGCTTGTTCCTCATTTCCAGGTTCCGTCAACTGCTGAAAGCCGAACCGAGCAAATCGAAAGCGCTGCTCGCCGCCCTATCCGGTTCCTCCGGCGCGATCGCGATGAGCGGCCTGACCGTCGTCATCGCGCTCCTGACGCTGCTCGCGGCGGAATTCGGGGCTTACCAGCGCTTCGCCGTCCCGTTCAGCTTGGCCATCCTGATCATGGGCATCGCGAGCCTGACCCTCGTTCCCGCGTTGCTGGCCATTATCGGCCGGGCTTCCTTCTTTCCCTTCGTGCCCCGAACGCCGGACATGCAGCGGGAACGAGCCGCACGCAAAGGCAACCCGGCGCCTCCCGCTCCCAAGGAGCCGCGCAATCTGATCGGTCGGATCGTGACCGCCAAGCCGTGGACCGTGCTTTTCGTCTGCGTCCTGCTTCTCGGAGGGCTGGCGGCCGTTGCGCCGCAAATCAAATTCACGTACGACCTTCTATCGTCTTTTCCGAAGGATATGGAGTCCAGGGAAGGGTTCGCCACCATCGGCGAACAGTTCTCTCCCGGCGAGCTGGCGCCGGCGAAGGTCATCGTTGACACGCAGGGCCGGTCCGTTGCGTTGGGCGAGAGGTTGGCGGCTCTTCCTTACGTCGATGCCGTGTCCGAGCCGCGGGCCGGCCAATCGAACCCGAACATCGTGGCGTACGATGTCCAATTCGATCTGAATCCTTATTCCATTGAAGCGATGAACCATATTCCGGAACTGAGGACGGTCGCGGAGCGGGCGCTGGCCGAATCCGGCGTCTCCGATCCGGAGAAAGCCGTCTGGATCGGCGGCCAGACGGCGGAACAGTACGATAACAGGGCAACCGGAGAACGGGACGCGAGACTCGTCATTCCGATCGTCATCGGGCTGATCTCCCTGCTCCTTCTCCTGTACCTGCGTTCCGTCGTCGCGACCGCCTATCTGGTCCTGACCGTCATCCTTTCCTTTTTTTCCGCGCTGGGGCTCGGTTGGCTGGTCGTTCATTACGGAATGGGAGCGGAGGCGATTCAAGGGGCGATTCCGCTTTATTCGTTCG
>JAEZZE010000134.1 GCA_023418755.1 Bacillota bacterium
TCGACGGACCTGCGTATTGACGGCGACGGATTTTTCGTCGTCAGTCCGGACGGCGGGGAGACGCAATATTTGACCCGCGCTGGAAATTTTGATCTCGATGCGAATCGTCAGCTTGTCAATGCAGACGGTATGTTGGTGATGGCAGGGGATGATGGTGGCCCGATTCAGTTAGATGAAGAGGTGACCGCGTTCTCGATCTCTCAAACCGGAGAGATCATAGCGATCGGCGCGGATGGGGTGGCCACTCCTACTGATATTTTTATCGGCGTTGCGGTCGTCGCTAACCCTGGTGGTTTGGAGAAGGTTGGCGGAAACCTGTACCGGATGACGCCGAACGCCGATCCGGAAGATCTGTTTGTTGGTCTGGCTGCCAACGCGGAGACCGGCTCCGGAGCAATCATCTCCGGCCAGCTTGAAATGTCCAACGTCGACTTGACGAACGAGTTCACGGAAATGATCGTGGCACAGCGCGGATTCCAATCGAACTCGAGAATCATCACGACGTCCGACGAAATCCTGCAAGAAGTCGTGAACCTGAAACGGTAATTGATCTCCTGTCGGGGAAGGGCCGAGGCTCTTCTCCCGGCAGTCTGGGGGAGGCCCAGTCATGATTCAAGTCACTCGCCTGAACGGCACGAAGCTGCACCTCAACGCATTGCTGATCGAGACGGTGGAAGAAACGCCGGATACGATCATTACGCTTACAACGGGAAGAAAATTTATAGTGATCGAAAATTCTTCGGATGTAATCCGGGCGATCCGGCATTACTTGCGCAGTATCGGCGTGTTGGCGGCGGTTACCAGTCCCGCGGACCCGCAATCGGAGGGAGCTACGTCATGAGAAAATTGTTGCCATGGCTCGTTTCGCTATTATTGGCGATTACGTTGATTGTCGTTGTTACGTTCTACTTCTGGAACAATCTGTTCGGGGACAAGAAGAAGGACCCCGATCAAGCCGCGAAGGAAGTCGCCGAAAACGTGCAGCTCGAGCCAATATCTGCGGATGAAATGGTGAAGGTCACATCCGAATTAATTGATATCAGCACCAATCTTGCGGACACGGATTACGTCGTCAAGATCAGCTTCTCGTTCCAGTTCGACAGCGAGAAGACGAAGGAAGAGTTCGACAAGATCAAGGAAAACGAAATCAAGCCGATCGTCAATCGCGCGCTCTGGGTCATGACCCCGGAGGAGATGAGCGGGACGAAAGGAAAGGACCAGCTGGCCGCGGGGCTGATCAACTCGATCAATGGCGTCATGACCGAAGGCAAGCTGCTTAAAGTCGGAATCAAAGGATTTATTATGACTCCTATCTAATACATAGAAGAGGTCCGGAACGACAGGGAGACCGGCGGTACGAGCGCTTGTTCGGCCGAGGCTCGAGAAAGGGGTGAGAGATTTGGTAGACGTACTGTCGCAGAATGAGATCGACGCGCTGCTCGCGGCGCTGTCGTCCGGCGAAATGGACGCGGAGGAGCTCAAAAAAGAGGATACGCAGAAAAAGGTCCGCGCCTACGATTTCAAGCGCGCGACCCGTTTCTCCAAGGACCATATTCGCAGCCTGACCCGGATTCACGAGAACTTCGCAAGATACTTAACGACCTATTTCTCGGCTCAGCTTCGAACGTTCGTCCAAATCAGCGTCGTTCAAGTCGAACAGCTGCCTTACGACGAATTTATCCGCTCCATCCCCAAGATGACGATATTGAACATCTTCGAGGCGGAGCCGCTCGAAGGCCGCATGGTTCTGGAGGTCCATCCCAACGTCGCTTTCGCGATGCTGGACAGGCTGCTTGGCGGAGGAGGGAGCGCCCCAAGCAAGATCGGCAGCCTGACGGAGATCGAAACGATCATCATGGAGAAGATTTTCAGCCGCGCGCTCGATAGCCTTCAGGAAGCTTGGAGAACGATAATCGACACCCAGCCGCGTCTCGAGGCGTTGGAGACGAACCCGCAATTCATGCAAATCGTGTCGCCTAACGAGACGATCGCTCTAATCTCGCTCAGCACGAAAATCGGGGAGACGACGGGGATGATCAACCTGTGTATCCCCCACGTCGTTATCGAGCCGATTATGCCCAGATTGTCGGTACATCACTGGTTCGTGTCGCAGAAGAAGACGCGGGCGCCCGAGGAACAGCATATTCTCGAGCAGCGGGTGCACAAAGCGATGCTGCCGATTATCGCCGAGCTCGGCTCCTCGCATATTTCCGTGCAAGAGTTTCTGAACTTGGCGGTCGGGGACGTCATTACCTTGAAGCGGCAAACGTCCGACGGTCTGGAAGTCAAAGTCGGGGATAACGTGAAGTTTATCGCGAGTCCGGGTACGCTGCGTGACAAAATGGCGATTCAGATTCAAGAGATCGTCAGCGAAGGAGTAGATGAAATCAATGACGAGTAAAGATTACTTATCCCAGGAGGAGATCGACGCTCTGCTGAACCAGTCATCCGGCGGAGGAAGCGACGCTCCGGCGTCCGGCGGCGATATGTCGATCGACGATTATCTGACTCCGCTCGAACAGGACGCTCTTGGAGAGATCGGCAACATCACGTTCGGAAGCGCGGCTACGGCATTGTCGACGTTGCTCGGCAAGAAGGTCGACATCACGACGCCAACCGTATCCGCGATCGCCAGGGACCAGTTCGAAGCGGAATTCCCGAAGCCGCACGTCGCGGTTCACGTCAGCTATGTCGAGGGCTTCGAAGGCATCAACTCCCTTGTCATCAAGTCCCATGACGCGCAAGTGATCGCCGATCTGATGCTGGGCGGCGAAGGAAACGTGACGACGGAGGAACTGAACGAAATTCATATCAGCGCCGTCCAGGAAGCGATGAACCAGATGATGGGGTCGTCCGCGACCTCGATGTCGACGATCTTCAACCGGATGGTCAATATTTCCCCTCCGGGCATCGATATTATGGACGTGAAGAACAATTCGGGCACCGCCAATTTGCCGCAGGAAGATATTTTCGTCAAAATTTCCTTCCGGCTGAAAATCGGAGACCTGATCGATTCTTCGATTATGCAGCTGCTTACGGTAGCGTTCGCCAAGGAACTCGTTAGCTCCTTGATGGGCGGCGTATCCGAACCTGCGCCCCAGCCTGCTGCTCAAGCAGCGCCGCAGCCAGCGGCACAGCCTGCGCCGCCCGCTCAGCCGGAATACGCGGCGCCTCCGGCGCATACGCCTCCGCCCGCGCACCAAGCGCCGCCTATGGCCGCGGTGCCGCCAGGTTACGGAGCGCCTCCGCCAAGCTATCCGCAGACGCTCGGAGGAGGCGGCGTGAACCGGAACGTCAACGTCAACCCGGTTCAATTCGCCAACTTCCAGGGCCCCGGATACGTGCAAGCGGACGAAACGAATCTTAATCTGCTGCTCGATATTCCGCTGAAAGTAACGGTGGAGCTCGGGCGTACGAAGAAGCAGATTAAGGATATTTTGGAATTGTCCCAGGGCTCGATTATCGAGCTGGACAAGCTGGCCGGCGAACCCGTCGACATCTTGGTTAACAACAAATTGATCGCCAAAGGCGAGGTCGTTGTCATCGACGAAAACTTCGGAGTGCGCGTTACCGATATCGTCAGTCAATGGGACCGCGTCCAAAAAATCCAATAAGCTAATCGGGAGGAAACAGAAATGGCAAACCGCATTCTCATCGTTGACGACGCAGCATTCATGCGCATGATGATCCGCGATATTTTAACGAAAAACGGGTACGAGGTCGTAGGAGAGGCGCAGGACGGCGCGCAGGCCATCGAGAAGTATAAAGACTTGAATCCGGATCTGATCACGATGGACATTACGATGCCGGAGATGGACGGCATCGCGGCGCTCAAGGAAATCCGCAAGCTCGATTCCAACGCGAAGGTCATCATGTGCTCGGCCATGGGCCAGCAAGCGATGGTCATCGACGCCATTCAGGCCGGCGCGAAGGACTTTATCGTCAAGCCGTTCCAGGCGGACCGCGTCATCGAAGCGATCAAAAAAACGCTCGGCTAGGCCGAAGTCGGGAGCGTTGAAGATTCATGCGAACCTACGGGCTTGCCGATGAGTTGCCGGATACGTCGTCGCTAGGCTCGGTTTGGGATTTGATCCGGGTGCTCGTTGTCCTCGGACTGATCATCGGCTTGATCGTGCTCGTGCTGCGATTCCTGGCGAAGCGCAACCGCGGTTGGGGAATGAACCGCTCGCTGCGCTCGCTCGGAGGGTTCCCGCTGGGCACGAACAAGTCGATGCAGATCGTGGAGTGGAACGGGCGCATTTACGTGCTCGGGGTCGGAGACGACATTACGTTGCTGGAATCGATTACGGACCCGGAGATCGTGGATGCCTTGCTGGCGGAGCACGAAGCCGGAATGGCCAACATGGGGCCGGCGCTGCCGGAATGGCTTCGCAAATGGACCGAACGCGGCAGCCCGCGGAGCGAGGAAATCTCCCCGTCCGCCGGCGCCGACTCCAGCTTCGAGAAGACGTTGGAACATCGGCTCCGCCAACTATCCGAAAGAAGGCAGAAGGCGGAGCAACTGCTGGAGGATAACCGTTCTGAAGATCGGACGGATGAGCGATGACAAAAAAAATCTTATATAGTTTCCTGACGTTGCAGGCTTTGTTGTTCGGGTTTCAGGCATCCGCCTACGCCGATCCCATCATCGGGGTAACGCTCGGCGACGGCTCGGAACCCGTCGGAACGTCCGCTTTGTCCTTGCTGCTGCTGATTACCGTGCTGAGCTTGGCTCCCGCCATTCTCGTGCTGATGACGAGCTTCACGAGAATCGTCATCGTGCTCGGTTTCGTTCGCACTTCGCTGGGCACGCAGCAGATGCCGCCCAATCAGGTGTTGATCGGCCTGGCGCTGTTTATGACGCTGTTCGTGATGGCCCCGACGTTCTCGCAAGTGAACGAAACGGCGCTTAAGCCGTATTTGGCCGGGGAAATCAGCCAGACGGACGCTTTGGAGAAAGCTTCCGTGCCGATGAAGGAGTTCATGTACAAGCATACGCGGGAGAAAGATCTGCTTCTGTTCATGAAGTACACGAAAACCGAGAAGCCGGCCACCTTTCAAGACATCCCGATTACCGTTCTCGTTCCGGCTTACGCCATTAGCGAATTAAAAACGGCATTCCAGATGGGCTTTATGATTTTTATTCCGTTTCTCGTCATTGACATGGTGGTCGCCAGCACGCTGATGGCGATGGGGATGATGATGCTTCCGCCGGTTATGATCTCGTTGCCCTTCAAGATTCTGCTCTTCGTGCTCGTCGACGGCTGGTATCTTGTCGTGAAGTCGCTGTTGACCAGCTTTAGTCCGTAGCCGGGCACGTAATGCGAGGAGGGAGTCCATGACAACCGAGTTTATTATCGGCCTTGCGGGCCAGGCGCTGTTTACCGTGTTGAAAGTAAGCGCGCCGATGCTGATCATCGCGCTTGTCGTCGGGCTCAGCGTGAGCATCTTCCAGGCGACGACGCAGATTCAGGAGCAGACGCTGGCCTTCGTCCCCAAGATTATCGCCGTTTTCCTCGCTCTGCTGATTTTCGGGCCGTGGATTTTGAATATCATGGTCGATTTCACGGCGCGCCTGCTTGGAAATTTGGAGAAGTACATCGGGTGACTTGATATGAACATTCTCATGCAGGTCTTCCCTGCCTTTCTGCTTGTTTTTTGTCGAATTACAGCGTTTTTTGTAGTCGCGCCGTTTTTTTCGTCCCGCAACTTCCCGGCAACGGCCAAGATCGGATTGGGCTTCTTTATCTCCCTGATCGTCTTTCTGAATGTCGGGTTCGATACGAAGGTGACGGCGGACGCGACTTATATTTTGGCCATCATGCGCGAAGTGTTCGCTGGACTGCTGATCGGTTTTATGGTGTATCTGTTTTTTACGGTCGTCCAGACGGCTGGAGGGCTCATGGATATGCAGATGGGTTTGGCGATGGCCAACGTCGTGGATCCGATTACCGGAGTATCCGCTCCGATCCTTGGAAACATGAAGTTTATGGTGCTGATTCTCGTCTTCCTCTCCATCAACGGCCATCATTACTTGCTCGCGGCCATTATGGACAGCTACAGGTGGCTACCCATGGACAACAATCTATTCCAAACGTATTACGGCGGGAACGTAACGGAGTTTCTGACCCGTACGTTCGCGGACACGTTTCTGCTGGCGCTGCAGATTGCCTCGCCGATCGTCGTCGCGATGTTCCTGACCGACTTCGGATTGGCACTGCTGGCTCGAGCGGCTCCGCAGTACAACGTTTTCGTCATCGGCCTGCCGCTCAAAATTTTGGTCGGGCTTTCGTTGCTCATTTTGCTGATCCCCGGCTTCGGCCCGTTGTTCCAAATTATTTTCGACCGAATGTTCCAAGCGCTTGAGCATTTATTTGCGATCTTGAAAACTTAGCTGAACCTCGATGGCGCGCAGTTCAGGAGGTGGTGTCGTGCCCCGCATTCGTCTGAGGATGGATTTGCAGTTGTTCGCCGGCGAGAAGACGGAGAAGGCAACGCCCAAGAAGCGCCAGGATAGCCGAAAAAAAGGACAGGTCGCCAAAAGCGCGGAAATCCCCAGCACGCTTATCCTGCTTGCCTGCAT
>JAEZZE010000168.1 GCA_023418755.1 Bacillota bacterium
CTGGGCGCGGTACGATCTCGGCCGGATCGGCCTGTACCGGCCGCGGATCGAGATCGAGGCTCCAGCCGGGACGATCGTGGAGGCGGGGTACAGCGAGGCGTTGACCGATGGCAAAGTGCATCCCGTCATCACGCTCTCCGCCAGCACCTCCTGCAACATGGATCGCTGGGTCGCCAAGGGCGGGCGGCAGGTGCTGCAGACGTTCGTTCCGCGGGGCTTTCGGTACTTGGAAGTCCATGTCGCCGCTCCCGCCGCCGAAGCGAAGGCGCTCCGGGCGGAGGGAGCGATGCGGACGCTCTACGACGGTCCCGAGGGAAGCTTCCGCTGCGCCGATCCGCGGTTGAACGAAATCTGGAGCATGGGCGCGGCGACTTTGCAGGCTTGCTGCGAAGACGCTTTGATCGATACCCCGACGAGGGAGCGGGGACAATGGCTGGGAGATGCGGCGGTAACCGGAATGGAAACGCTGAGCGTCGTCTACGGAAACCTGGAGCTGGTGCGGAGAGGGCTTCTGCAGGCCTCCTATAGAAGAAGAAGCGAGGACGGACTGGCGGCCGGGCTATGTCCGGGTCAGGAGGCGTATTTGCCGTCGTACGCGCTGTATTGGATCATCGGCTGCGTTCGTTACAGCCGGTTGACCGGGAGCTCGGAGCTGCTGCGCGAAGGCTACGATACGGCCGAGCGGACGCTTGCCTTCTTTATCTCGCACAAGGGACCTAGGGGCACTTGTCCGCCCCGGGATACCTGGGATTTCCTCGATTGGGGACATTCGGTCGCCCCGGGCGAAATCAACGTCAGCTTAAATCTGCTGCTGCTGCTCGCGCTGAAGGAGATGGCCGCTTGGGAGCGGGCGCTCGGCAGCATCGATCAAGCCGAGCGGTGGCTGGCCCAGGCGGAGGAGATGCGGCGGATCGCCAGGGAGAGTTACTCTACGGCGGAGGGGGTGCTCGCCAAGTCGGTTCCTATGGAGGGGGCGAACTTGTTCGAGGAGAGGAAAGCGGGGTTTCATGCGACGGTCCTCGGCTTGCTGTGCGGCTTGTTCGACGGGCGTACGAAGCCGCTTGCGGTCGAATTCGTCAAGCGGCATATGGCAAGCTGCTTTCCGAACGATCCGCAGGCGCCGAGACTGTCCCGCCCGGATGCGGCGAACGATCGGCTGATCACCCCGAGCTTCGCCCATTTCTCTTTGCAAGCGCTGTGGGAAGCCGGAGAGGCGGATTTCGTGCTCGATCAGTACCGGACGTGCTGGGGATGGATGCTGGAGCAGGGCGCAACGACGCTGCTGGAGGTGTTCGACACGCGCTGGAGCCACTGCCATCCGTGGTCGGCGGCTCCGACCTGGCAGCTGTCCCGCTATCTGCTCGGTTTGATTCCGGACCCCGACGAGAGCGATTCGCGCCGTTACCGGCTGCTGTTTCAGCCCGGATCCGTACCGTCCGCCTCGGGCTTCATTCCGCCGTTGACGGACGCGGGGGCATCGGTCCGCATCGAATGGTCGCGGGAGGAGGCGGGCGGTTGGACGTATACGCTGACGACCGACCGGCCGATTCGAATCCGGGTGGAGAACGGCAATATCTCGCGGCAAGCGATTGACGGAATGGATGAGGCGGAAAGAGAGAGGCGAGAGAACGGCTGGATCGAAGTGAGCCGAAGCTTGACGCTGACGTTTGCGTAAAGGGAAATATTAGGCGGGAATCGCGTTGGCGCGCGGTTTCCGCCTTTTTGAGCGTGAACGCGACCGGTCGATAGGGGACGAGGGGGCCGGCATAAACCGGGGGGGGTCGCCGGGGCCGTTCCCTGAAGCCGGCTGCCCGCAAAGTTCCAAGCCGATGTCCATCATTGCCAAGCTGATGTCCTGTTAGCCGATCCGGGACGGGTGTTAAAATAAGCTCCAGTAAGGCTATACAGGACATTAACGAGGGGGTACTTACTTTTGTACAAGAAGCCGGTTTATCTTACGACGCTTCTCCTTGCCGCCGCGGTTGCGTCATCGGGATGCGGCTCCTCCGGCAATGCGGACGGGGCGAAAGAAACTTCGAGCGGCACTCCGGCCGCTCGGCCATCCGAGAGCCAGTCTTCGGAGTCCGCCGGGGAGAAACAGATTACGCTCAAGGTGCTTAGCTTCAAGTCGGGTCAGGAAATCGGCAACATGGAGCAATTGAACGAGAAATTCGAGCAGGAGAATCCGGGCATTCGCGTCGAGCTGGAAGCGAAAGGAGGAACCGCGTACAAGGAGCTGCTGAAGGCGCGCGCGGCTTCCGGGGAGCTGGCCGACGTCGTTATGGTTCATCCCGGCTATTCGAGCCTGGGGCCGTATGCGGAAGCGGATTACTTGCTCGATCTGTCCGGCGAGTCTTGGGCCGGCGACATTGCGGATAGCGCGAAGTCGGTCGCGAGCTTCGACGGGAAGCTGTACGCGTTGCCGAACGACCTGGCGGCGCTCGGCGTCTACTACAACAAAGAGGTTTTCGAAAGCCTGGGGCTGGGAGTTCCGCAAACGTACGACGAGTTTTTGGAGATTTGCGAGAAGATCAAAGCATCCGGCATGAATGCCATCGCCTTGAATAAAGATTGGCAGATTTTCGACACCTATACGTTTGCTCCTTCGTGGATTTATGCCCGGCATCCGGATTTCGACGACAATATGAACGGAGGGGAGGGCGCGTTCGCCGGAGTATGGGACGAGATGTTCCGGGCGTACGCGGAGCTCTATAAAAATTATGCGCCCAAGGACGCGCAAGGGCTGTCCGGAGACGCGGCGCAAAACAATTTCGCCAACGGCAAGACGGCGATGATGATTAACGGAAGCTGGGCGTATCCGTCGCTTAAGCAGGCCAATCCGGACTTGCAGTTCGGCATGTTTCCGCTCCCGAACCGGGATGGCGCGATCTGGGCGGCCGCGGCGGTCGGCACGACGTGGGCGATCAACAAGGATTCCGCGCAGATCGAGGCGGCTAAGACGTATTTGAAGTTTTGGGCGGACCCCGACAATCAGGCGTCTTGGGCCCGGAGCCAGAACTCGTTCCCGACCAATCAGCTGGCGAAGCAGGACGTGGAGGAAGGGCTGAAGCCGATCGCCGACGCGATTGCGCAAGGAAACTATTGGAGGTTCCTGGATCAGGGGTGGATCAATCCGAATTTGCAGCCGGAATTCCAAACCAACACGCAAAAGCTGCTGTACGGACAATTGACGGTCGAAGGCGTTACGCAGGCGCTGGACGCGGAAATGAAGAAATATGCGGAGCAAAATCGCTAACGAATCAAGGAGGGGCTGTCCCCTTGGCAAGGGCGTACAAGATGATCGATGAGATAGATGCGATTTGCATCCTTCCATCGATCATCGCCCGGTACGACTCTTTGTACTTAAGGGACAGCGCCTTTTAAGACGGGGTGTGCCTGAATGCTGCTGAGGAAAGAGAAAAGACTGCCGTTCTATGCGGTATTCCTACTGCCCGGGTTTCTATTGTTTCTTCTGTTTTTCATGTACCCGAACTTAAGCAGTTTTTATTATTCGCTGACCAATTGGAACGGTTTGTCCGCTCCCAAGTATATCGGTTTTTCCAATTACGGCTATTTGATCTCGGACGATAAATTTTTTCCCGCGCTGCTTCACACCTTGCGCTACGCGCTGATCGTGACCCTTGGCTTGAATGCGCTCGGACTGGTGCTGGCATTGGCGCTGGATAGCGGAATTCGGTTTCGCAACGTGCTGCGAACGGTCTTCTTCGCGCCGGCCGTGCTGAGCATGCTGGTCGTTTCTTATATTTGGATCCGCATATTCGATCCTGACGGTTCTCTGAATACGTTCCTGCGCTTTCTCGGTCTGGACGGATTGACGCATCTATGGCTCGGAGATCCCGCGACGGCGCTCTATTCGATTACGGCGGTCAATATTTGGCAGTTCGCCGGCAAATCGATGGTCATCTTCCTGGCCAATCTGCAGACCATTCCCGTCGAGCTGTCGGAGGCCGCGGAGCTGGACGGAGCGACCAAATGGCAGCGCTTCGTTCACGTTACGTTTCCGCTGCTGGCGCCTTCCGTTACGATCACGACGGTGCTGACGGCGATCGATTCGATGAAGGTGTTCGATTACGTGTATGCCATGACGGAGGGCGGGCCGATCGAATCGACGACCACGATTACGTACTTCCTGTACATGCAAGGCCTGAAGGCCGGCCAGGTCGGGTACGCTTCCGCCGGGGCCGTCGTCAATTTCTTCGTCGTCGCGGTGATCGCGCTCGCGATGCTCGGGTTTCTCCGCAGAAGGGAGGGACGGATGCAGTGAACCGAAGCTATCGAACGCGCTTAATGGAGCTTGCGATCTGGGCGTTTGCGGCGGTCATGTCCTATCCCGTCTTCCTGGTCGTGAACAGCTCGCTTAAGAGTCATCAGGAATTGAGCCTGAAGCCGTTTTCCCTGGTCCGCTCCTTGACCTTCGAGCATTACGAGCGGGTGATTCAGGAAGCGAAGATCGCCCTCTCGTTCGGAAATTCCGTGCTGGTGACCGTGCTGACGATCGCGTTGGCGATCGTGCTGAGCGCGATGATCTCCTTCTCGATTTATGCCGGCAACCAGAGGTTCGGGCGAATCATTTTCATGATCATGATCGCCTCCATCATGATTCCGGGCCAACTCGGGATGCTCCCGCTCTACAAGCTGGCAAGCTCCTTGCATTTGACCAATACGTATGCCGGATACTGCTTGATTACGGCCGCGTCGCAATTGCCCTTTCTTGTCTTCCTCTATGTCGGCTTCCTCGGGACGATATCGAAGGAAATCGTGGAGGCCGCCGGATTGGACGGCTGCTCGGCGTACCGGCTGTTCGGCCGCATCATTATGCCGCTGCTTAAGCCGATTACGGCCACGGCCGTCATTCTGCTCACTTTGGGCATCTGGAACGATTTTTTGGGACCGCTGCTGTACTTGCAGGATAGCTCCAAGCAAACCGTAATTTTGATGGTTTTTAACTACGTGCACTTTTATACCAAGGATTGGGCGTCGATATTCCCGCTGATCGTATTGGTGATGCTGCCTAACCTGGCCGTCTATTTGGCCTTGCAGTCTTATATCGTAAAAGGAATTGCCAGCGGGGCGCTCAAAGGCTAGACTATCAAGGACAATATTGCGGCAGGGGTGGCGCGTTTGCTTCATTCCGTTCTTACTAACATTTCCTTGCGACAGAAGCTGCTGTTCTCGTTCGTGATCCTCGTTCTGCTTCCGCTGAGCGCGATCAGCTTCATCTCCTATCAGATTTTCCGGGCGAGCCTGTTCGACAATATCTCGACCTCGACCGCGGAGGTGCTGCGCCAGACGGGCAACAATATCGATCATTATTTGCGTCAGTTGGCCGAGCTTACGGAAAGGCCGTACTTCGACCCGAGCGTGTTGGAGATCATGGCCGAAGCCCGGGACGGGAGGCTGTCGCCCGACAGCGACGCTTATTTGTCCGACTTTTTCAAGCGCATCATGGTGCCTCGCAACGATACGGAGGGGATCTTTCTCTACCCGATGTCCGGATTAGCGTATTTCACCGCGCGCAATTCCGCGCACCAACCGGATTTCGACCCGTCCGCAACAACGTGGTACCGGGAAGCGGTGAAAAGAAAAGGACAGATCGTGCTTACCCCGACGCACGTCCAAGAACAAATCGGCTTCCAACCGGCCCGGGTCTTCTCTCTGACCCGGGTCATTAACGATTTTTCCACGCGGCAGCCCCTCGGCGTTCTGACCATCGACTTCAATTACGCGGAATTGCAGAAGATTCGGGACGATGTCGCGCTCTTTGCCGACGGCCGCCTCGGACTTTACACGAAAACCGGCGAAGCGGTTTTATCCGGCGGAGGCGATTCGGACGAGCATGCCGCCGAGTATTTGCGCCTTCCTCATCATAAGTATCGCCTGTTGAACGACTATTGGATGGCTTCCTATACCGTTCCCTATTCGGACTGGGTCGTGCTGTATCAAGTCCCGGTTCACGTCTTGAACGAGAAGCTGGAGACGATCAAAACGTATATCGTTCTCATAGCGGCTTGCGGTTTGCTGCTGGCTTCCGCGTTCTATGGCTGGATCGTGGTCCGCCTGACAGATCCTTTGCTGTCGCTGCGCAAAATGATGACCCGGGTCGGCGCGGGGGATTTCTCCGTCCGAATGCCTCGGCGGGAAGTCAAGGATGAGATCGGGCAGATTACGGCGCATTTCGTGAAGGTGACGGGAAGACTGCAGGAAACCATCGAGGCGACGCACGTTCTCCAGCTCAAGAGAAAACAAGCGCAGTTGAATGCGCTGCGGACGCAGATCAACCCGCATTTTCTCTACAATACGTTGGAGTCGATCTACATGATGGCGATCATGAACGAGGACGAGGAAACGGCCCGCATGATCGGATTGTTAGGGGACTTCTTCAAAAAAACGCTGCGGCTGAATGCGGATTTCGTTACGCTTCGCGAGGAAGTCGAAAATTTCAACGTGTACTGGGAGCTGCAGCGGGTTCGCTTCGCCAGACGCATCGAGGTCGCCGTCGATTATCCCGAGAAGTATGCCGACGTCCTGATCGTGCCGCTGATTTTGCAGCCGCTTGTGGAAAATGCGATTTCGCACGGGCTGAAGGAGAATACCGGACGGATCTCGATCGTCATTTTCCCGGAAGGACGCCGGTTATGCATTAGGGTGACGGACAGCGGGCAGGAGCTTACGGAGGCGAAGCTGCTGGCCGCCCGGAGCCGGCTGGACGGCGAGGAGGCGGACGAGCCTCATGCCGCCCATATCGGGCTTCGCAACATCCACGAGCGGATTCGTCTCGTATGCGGCGACGAGTACGGGCTGGAGATCGACCGCGCGCCGGAAGGCGGTCTGATGGCGAAGGCCGTGCTGCCGATCAAGCTGAAGGAGGAGCATAATGCACCGGATTCTGGTCGTAGATGACGAGCCCGTCGTACGCAAGGGAATCGCGTTCATTATCGAGCATTGCGCACCCGAATGGGTGGAGGTCGCTCAGGCCGAGAGCGCGACGGAAGCGCTGCGGCTGATGCAAAATAGCGAGTTCCATCTGATCGTGACGGACATTCATATGCCGGAGATGAACGGCTTGCAGTTTCTTACGGAGGTTCGGCTGCTCTCGCCGGACATTCGCGGCATCATTATTAGCGGATATAACGACTTCGACTACACCCGCCGCGCCCTTCAGTTGAACTGTCTCGATTATTTGGTGAAGCCGGTCAAAAAGGAAGAGCTGCAGGAAATGATTCAGAAGGTCGTCCGGCTCTGGAAGGAGGAGAGTCAGGCAAGAAAAAGGCTGGACGAAACGGAGCAGCTTGCCGACCAATACCGGTTTCGCAGGCTGCTGACCGGCGAATTCGATACGGTCGCCGAAATGTACGAATGCGCTTCGGCGCTCGGGCTGTATCCGAAAGCGCAAATGATCGCCATGCTCACTCTCGATGTCGAAACGCGGTCCTATCAATTGCCGCTGTACCTGTTTGCCCAAGAGCTGTTCCGGGAAACCGACGCAAGCGTATATCGCGTGGACAACGAGGAAGTCATCGTGCTGATGCGGCACGACGACGAGGATGAACCCGAATTCCGGGCCGGCAGCGTGCGGCGGGCGGAGCGCTTGCTATCCCGTTGGAGCCTGTCTTCCCAAGCCAGGTTCCGGGCTTCCCTCTGCCTGCTGCGCGACGTTTCCGAATTTCCTTCCTGCCGGCGCAAAGCGAAGCAGACGCGGGAGGAGCAGACGGAATGGCTGACGCTTCGGCTGCTTGAGGTTGGGCATGACTCCCGGAGCGAGATCGCCACCCCGGCGATCCGTAAGGCGCTGCGGATGATCGAAGAGCAGTTTGATCAGGAGCTGTCGGCTACCGGCGTAGCGAATGCCGTTCATCTGAATCCGGATTATTTTTCGTGGCTGTTCCACAAGGAGGTAGGCAAAACCTACACCGAGCACGTCACCGAGATCCGGATGGAACGAGCGAAGCAGCTGCTCGCGGAAAGAAGCATTCCGGCCTACGAGGTGGCGGAAAAAACGGGTTATCAGAGCGTCCGCAACTTCAACCGGGTGTTCAAGGCTTGGGTGGGGCTGTCTCCGATCGAATTCCGCAGAAAATACCAAGCAAACGTCCAGCAAGACCCCGGCTGACGTCCTGTTCCGAACGATATGCGGGTGATAGGATGAAGGACGAATCTATCGATAATCAACAAGGAGGAGAAAGGATGGCTAAATTGGGGCAGCGAGCCTTGAGGCTCGTCTTGGCAGGGGGGCTGGCGGCGGGAGCGGTTCCGCACGCGGCCGGCGCCGCAGGAATCGGGAAGTTCGAAATAGGCGGTTTCTGGCAGCCGCCGATCTATGTCGGCGGCGATTATAACACATCTTCGCATTATGCCAATATCTCGGGCGCGCACTTGGACAGCATCGTCGGAGTCCGCGTGCCGCAGGGCGTTACTTTGGACAAGGCGGCCAACGAATCGGGCATCGCCGGAAGCTACGCCAACGGGGTCAAGCTTTATGTCAGCGATACGAGGATTAGCGGCAAAAGCGTCTATACCGCGGAGGATGCGACTGCCTTGCAGAATGCGCTGCTTCCCTATAAGAACGACCCGCGGGTCAAGGCGATCACGCTAAGGGACGAGCCGGCGGCTTGGGAGCTGGAGGGTTACGCGAACGCCTACAGAAAAGCGAAAGCGTTTGCACCCGATCTGGACTTCTACGTCAATCTGCTTCCATCCTATGCCGGGGGCGCTTACGTCGAAGGAAAGCCGGGCAAGCTGATCCTCTCGAATTCGGGAGCAAGAGGGAGCCGTTCCGCGGTTTCGTCCGGCAACGGCTTGGGACAAACCTTTGCCGTGCCGGCCGGAATGACCTTGCTGCACGGCATCGAGCTGACTCTCGACCCCTCTTCGGCCTGGTATTCGTCGGAAACCTTGACGCTGAGGCTGTGGGACGGTCCGGCCAAAACGACGCTGCTCGGGCAGGCGTCTTTGAAAGGAAGCGGTTCGGCCAGCCCGTGGACTTATCATCCTTATTTTACGCTTAACGCTCCTGTGACGCCGGGTTCGAATTTATATATGGAGCTTACGTCAAACAGGGACGGCGGCGATTCCGGCCGGCGCCTGGCCGTATCCAACGAAGGGGCGCAGCAGAACGGGTCCTATGTGACGCCGACCAACCGCCTGGGGCAGACTTTTAAGGTTCCGGCCGGGGTTACGCGAATTCACGGCATCGACTTGTTCGTCGATCCGAATCAGTGGAGCGCGTCCGAGACGCTGACGCTGAAGCTGTGGAACGGTCCGGCGAAGACGACGCTGCTCGGGCAGGCGTCTCTTACCGGCAGCGGTGCCGGCGCGCCCTGGGGCTCGTTCCCGTACTTTGCGTTGAATGCGGCGGTGACGCCGGGTTCGACCTACTATATGGAGCTGACCCATGACGGGGGCGGGGACGACTCGGTCGGATGGGTGATCCGTTCCGACTCCGATCTCTACGCGGACGGCGCAGCTTACGAGAACGGCGCCGCGAAGGCCTACGACTTCTTCTTCAGGGTCTATGAATCGACGACGCGTTTGGTCGTGTCCAATGAGGGCGCGCAACAGAGCGGCTCCAACGTAACGCCGACCCATCGTCTAGGTCAGACCTTCAAGGTTCCGGCAGGGGTTACGCGGATTCACGGCATCGACCTGTTCGTCGATCCGAATCCATGGAGCGCGTCCGAGACGCTGACTCTGAGGCTTTGGAACAGCCCGGCGAAGACGACGCTGCTCGGACAGGCTTCTCTTACCGGAGGCGGTGCCGGCGCGCCCTGGGGCTCGTTCCCGTACTTTGCGCTGAATGCGGCGGTGGCGCCGGGTTCGTCCTACTATATGGAGCTGACCCATGACGGGGGCGGGGACGACTCGGTCGGATGGGTGATCCGTTCCGACTCCGATCTCTATGCGGACGGCGAGGCTTACGAGAACGGCGCCGCCCAGGCCTACGACTTCTTCTTCAGAGTCTACGAGGCGGGAGAGACGAACGGCACGTCGGTTTTGCGATCCGAAACGAATGTATATGCGGACGGCGCGGCTTACGAGAGCGGCGGAGCCAAGCCGTACGACTTGAATTTCAAGCTGTACGCCAACCGGGATTTCAACGGCACGCCTTACGAAAACTATTTAGACGACTGGCTGGAGATGAGCGGCGCGGACGAAATCATTGCCGACAATTATACGTTCCGCAACGGCTATGACGATCCGAGTTATTTTTCGGACGCCGAGGCGATTCGCGGCCGGGCTTTGGCGCACGACGCGCTTTACGGCGGCTTCCTGCTCAGTCTGGGTCTCCAGAACAACCAGGGCCAGACGGTCTTTCGCGCTCCGACGATGGGAGAGATGAGATGGAACGCGTATACGTATCTGACCTACGGGTTCAAGAAGCTGGTCTGGTTTACCTACTGGCAGCCGGATCCGGCGGGGGGAGAGCATTTTCTGGACGCGCCGGTGGATAGGCAAGGGAATTTGACGGCACGGTATGCGCAAATCCAAACCTTGAACGCGGAAATGCAGCATTTGGGCGCGACGCTGAAAGACTTGACCTCCGTTAGCGTGTACCACACCGGTACGACGCTGCCGCAGGGGACGCATGCTCTTCCCGCCGGCTTCTTCGTTCAGCCGACCGATTCGTCGCGGCCGCTTGTTATCGGCTTGTTCACCCATGCGTCCGGCCGCAAGTACGTCATGCTGACCAACCGCGACTATACGAATGCCAACACGATCGATTTTGTCTTTAACCCCAAGCCGGCATCGTTGACCGAGATTTCCAAGACAACCGGTCTCGAAGTCGCCGTGCCGGGATACGTTCCCGCAACGGGCGGGCTGACGATTTCGCTGCAGCCGGGAGAGGGCCGGCTGTTCGCTCTGCCGCAACCATGAGGAGGACATTCCGTTGCATAACCAAGCTTTGACGAAACCCGCTTTTCCCTTCGATCGCCCGCCCCGGCATCTTGGCGCGCTGTTCTGGCTGCATGGCACCGAAAGCGAGGCCGAGCTCCGCCGAACGTTCGATTCGGCGATCGGGGCGGGGATCGGCAAGCTGACGCTGGAGTCGCGTCCCCATTGGGATTTTCTTGGGCCGAAATGGTGGAAGGATTTGAAGCTGATTCTGTCCTGGTGTCAAGAAAACGGCATAGACGCGTACCTGTTCGACGAGAAATGGTATCCGAGCGGGGTAGCGGGAAACACGATCCAGCACATGGATCCGGCTTTTCTCCGCTCCTCGATTCGCCTGCAATACATCCGATACCGCGGGCCGATATCCCGCGTCAGTTTAATGCCTCCGTGGACGTCCGCGCCTCGCAGCACGATTCTATGCGCTTACGCGTACCCGATCGAAGAGGGCCTCATCGATTATGAGCGGGGCGAACTGCTTCGGTTAAGCCGGTCCGACTCGCCGCATATGCACGGCATTATGCACGCGATCGACTGGTCGGTACCGCCCGGGGACTGGATCGTTTGCTTCATCGCCGAGGACAGGTCGGACAATTATATCGATCCGCTTCATCCCGGGGCGGTGGAAGCTTTTCGCGAACGGGTCTACGAATCGTCGAAAACGGAGCTCGGTCATTTCTTCGGAGGGCCGTTAAAGGGATTTTTCTTCGACGAGCCGCTCTACTACAACGACGAACAGCAGATTCCGTGGGGCTACGAGCTTCGCCGGCGGTTTGCGGAAGCGAAAGGATACGACCCGATGCGCTGGCTGCCTGCGCTGTGGCTAACGAAGGAAAGTCCTGCCGCTGCTTCGTTCGTATACGACTATTACGAATTTCTGAACGGCCAGTATGCGGAAACCTACTGTCGACCTTTGTTCGAATGGTGCGAGAAGAACGGGCTGAAGTACATCGGGCACTGGTACGAGCACGAGGCCTGCCCGGCTCACGGCGAACGGTATATGTTCCATACCCGGACGGGCGAAGGGCCAGGGGATTTTTTCAAGGTGTCCAAGTTCGCGCATGAGGGCGGAATCGACGTCGTGGGCAATCAAGTGATTCCGGGTTATCGGAACCGGGACTATTGGGGATTGCCGAAGCTGGGCAGCTCCGCCGCGCATATTTACGGCCTGGAAGGGGACTTGGCGCTGTCCGAATCGTTCGGGGCGTACGGCTGGCATCTCGGACTGCGGATGATGAAGTGGCTGACCGATTGGCAGGTCGCCAAAGGGATCAACCATTTCATTCTTCATGCCTTCAACCCGAAGTGGCCGGATTTGGACTGTCCTCCGTATTACTGCGACGGCGGCTGCAATCCGCAGTGGCGTTATTTCTCCGATTACGCGGACTACGCGAACCGGCTGCAGGCGATATTCCGGGGCGGCCGTCACGTGGCTTCTCTGCTGCTTCTTTATTCGGGGTCGCTCGCCTATGCCGGGGCGTCGACGCCGATCGAGGATATTCAGCAGGTGTTGTGCGAGCATCAATTCGATTACGACCTGATCCCGGAAGATGAGCTTGTCAGCGGCGTCCGGCCGGAAGACGGTTTCCTCGCGATTGGAAAGGAGAAGTATCGGGGGCTCGTCATCCCCGGCGTCTCGTGTCTCTCCGCTTCGCTGCTTCATAAGCTGGCGGCCATCGCGGAAGCGGGAATTCCCGTGCTGATCGTCGATCGGTACCCGGAGCGGATCGTGGCTGTCGAACCCGGTCGGGAAGAGGAGTGCAAGGCCAAGCTGGCGGAGCTTCGAGGCATACCCACGGTCGGTTGTGTCGAATGCGCGGCGGAACTGCCCGCAGCATTGGAGGCGGCCGAGGTCGAACCGCAGCTTCTGCTGGAGGGTTCGGGCAAGGAGGGATTGCGCATACTGCATCGCGTCGGCGACGCGGGGCCGGTCTGGTTCGTCAACAACGAAAGCTTGACCGATACGGCCGAGGGCTGGTTCCGCATGACGGATGCAAGCGGAGGCGGGCCGACCCTTGCTTGGGAGCCGTTGAGCGGCGAACGGTGGAGACCGACTTTTCGCGGGGAGGGCGATCAAGTCGAGCTAAGGCTGTGCATCCCGCCCTATCGCTCGCTTGTTCTGACGACGGATTCCGTTCTTCTATCGGACGAAGGGGCCGCAATCGGGCGGACCGTTCCCGCGCCCTATCGAAGCGCTGCGGATGTCCTAAGGAAGCAGAGCGTAAGCGAGGAAGCGATCTCGTTCGAATGGAACGGAGCTGCGCGCGCGGGGCTCATCCCGTGGCTGCGGCTCGATCCATCGTTTTCGGGAACGGTCGTCTATCGGTGGAGCGTGGAATTGGAGGCGCCGAACGAGGGGGAGCGGCTGCTGCTCGATCTCGGCCGAGCGGAGGAAGTCGCCGAGGTCGACGTTAACGGAACGACGGTTGGCCGTTCGATCGCGCCGCCCTACCGGTTCGATATTACCTCGGCGCTTCGGGCCGGCTCGAACGAGTGTCAAGTCCGGATCACCAACGTCGTCTCTAACCGAATGAGCCGGGAGCCGGCTCTCGAACGGCTGCCGGAAGCTGCCAAAGCGTCGCAAAACGTATATGCGGTCCCGAAGGAGGGCGGTCTGCTCGGCCCGGTCTCGCTGGAGTGGCTATACGAGGCGGATTAGGGCGAAACTTGCTCTGCTTGTAGGGGCTTTGGATAGTGCAATGACGTTTGTTCTTGAGGCTGTCCCGTAAGCCATCTTTGGATGGCTAGGGGACAGCCTCTATTTTTATGTCGATATTCGCTTAGCGGGACTTGGGTCTCCCTCCGCTGCCATTACGATCGTGAAGGCAAGCCGCGCAATTTCGTGCGGTTCGGCTCTTGCAACAAGCGGGGAAATTCGCTAAAATATAAGTGGGACTCAAAGTGAAGTGGTGGGACGTTTTACGTCCAACCGGAACATTCGCATCGTTGCCGACAATGACCGTTCGGTCTCGGGAGGATAGGCGGAAGGAATGCGAAAAATTATCGATATTCAGAAGAAGCTGCTTCCGGATCTTCTTCGGGTGATGGAGACGAGGTACGATATTCTGCACCGGATCTATCTCGAAGGCACGATCGGCCGGCGAACGCTGGCGGCGAGCC
Organism: Bacillota bacterium; assembly: GCA_023418755.1. Lineage (GTDB taxonomy): Bacteria > Bacillota > Bacilli > Paenibacillales > Paenibacillaceae > Cohnella. The sequence goes on from JAEZZE010000168.1 coordinate 14,029, forward strand.
TGGAGATGACGGAGCGGGTGCTTCGGTCGGAGCTGGAGCTGCTGAAGTCCCAAGGACTGCTGGATACGGCGACGACGGGGATGACGCTGAGCGTCGGCGGCAGGCAGTTGGTCGAAGAGATGGAGCCGATCGTCAAGGAGCTGTTCGGCTTGTCCGATCTGGAGGACGAAGTTCGCGAAGCCTTCGGGCTGAAGCGGGTCGTCGTCGTTCCGGGCGATTCGGACGAATCCGTTCTCGTCAAGGCGGAGCTTGGAAGGGCGGGCAGCCGCGTTCTGCGGGAAAGCCTCTCCTCGGGAGACGTGGTCGCCGTCATGGGCGGTTCCACGATGGCCCATATGGCCAAGCAATTTTCCGCGCCTTCCCAGATGAAGGAGAACTGGTTCGTGCCGGCCAGGGGCGGGCTGGGAGAGAGCGTCGATTACCAGGCCAACACGATTGCTTCGGAGCTCGCCAAGCGAGCGGGCGCGCGGTACCGAATGCTGCACGTTCCGGACCATCTGAGCGAAGAGGCTTACCAGACGATCATGCAAGAGCCGAACGTCAGGGAAGTCGTCGACATGATCCGCGGCGCGCGAATCGTCGTTCACGGGATCGGAGACGCGGTCACGATGGCCAGGCGCCGCAAGCTCAAGGACGAGACGACAGACGAGCTGGTGAAGGACGGGGCGTTGGCCGAGGCTTTCGGGTATTACTTCGACCGTCATGGCAAAGTCGTTCATCGGATGGCGACGGCCGGGCTGAGGCTTGAAGATATCGAAGCCGCGGAAGTGGTCATCGGCATCGCCGGAGGCAAGAGCAAGGGAGAAGCGATCGCGTCCGTCATGCGCTTCGGGCACGACGACGTGCTCGTCATGGACGAAGCGGCGGCAAGGGAAGCGCTGCGGCATATTTAACCGCGGCTGCGAGCTTAAAGCCGGGAATTCGGGTAATCCTTACTACTAGCGGTCTCGGCGCTTAGGCGCCTTGATATAGCATCAATCATTTTTTTCAATCCAAGGAGGAAACCAACATGGCAGCAGTAAAAGTGGGTATTAACGGATTCGGACGTATCGGACGCAACGTGTTCCGCGCAGCTCTGAACAATCCTGAAGTAGAGATCGTCGCGATCAACGACCTCACGGACGTAAACACGCTTGCTCACCTTCTGAAATACGACACGACGCACGGCAAATTGAACGGAACGGTTGAAGTCGGCGAAGGCGCGCTGATCGTTAACGGCAAGTCGGTTAAAGTATTCGCGGAGCGCGATCCGGGCAACCTGCCTTGGGCATCCGTAGGCGCCGAGATCGTCGTTGAATCCACGGGTATCTTCACGGCGAAAGAGAAAGCCGAGCTTCACTTGAAAGGCGGCGCGAAGAAAGTCATCATCTCCGCTCCGGCTACGAACGAAGACATCACGATCGTTATGGGCGTTAACCAAGACAAATACGATCCGGCTTCCCATACGGTTATCTCCAACGCTTCTTGTACGACGAACTGCTTGGCTCCGTTCGCGAAAGTCCTGAACGACAAGTTCGGTATCGTTAAAGGCATGATGAACACGATCCACTCCTACACGAACGACCAAAGCGTGCTGGATCTCCCGCACAAAGACCTGCGCCGCGCTCGCGCTGCCGCGGAGAACATCATTCCTTCCACGACGGGCGCAGCGAAAGCCGTATCCCTCGTACTGCCTGAACTCAAAGGCAAACTGAACGGCATGTCCATGCGCGTTCCTACGCCTAACGTTTCCGTAACGGACCTCGTTGCCGAGCTGAAAGTCAACGTTACGGTCGATGAGGTTAACGCAGCTCTGAAAGAAGCTTCCGAAGGCGCGCTGAAAGGCATCCTGAACTACTCCGAAGAGCCGCTCGTATCCAGCGACTACAACGGCGATCCGGCTTCCTCCACGATCGATGCGCTGTCCACGATGGTCATCGAAGGCAACATGGTTAAAGTCATCTCCTGGTACGACAACGAGTGGGGCTACTCCAACCGCGTTGTTGACTTGGCTGCTTATATCGCTAGCAAGGGTTTGTAATAGATCGCTACCCCCTAAATCCCCCTTCCCGAAGGGGGACTCCAAAGGGCTCCGCCCTCTGGACACCCGGCGCTGTCGGAGGAGCGGCAGAGGACGGGGGAGGGGAACGGCTTGCTAGGATCGCTTCGTCCCGGATTTGCTCCGCAAACCCGGGACTACGCTTAACTATCGGGCTATCAGGCGGCCGCGGGCCGGGAGGAAAGGCGGCTCTCCTCTGCGCATGACTGCTCTGCTTGAGGAGAGAAGGCTTGAGGTTCCCCACGCATGACTGCGCTTCTCGGGAACCAAGGTCAAAGGCGGGGTTCCCCACGCATTGTCTGCGCCGCTCTGGAACCAAGGTCAAAGGCGGGGTTCCCCACGCATTGACTGCGCTGCTCGGGAACCAAGGTCAAAGGCGGGGTTCCCCACGCATTGTCTGCGCCGCTCGGGAACCAAGTTCAAGGGCTGGGGTTCCCCACGCATTGACTGCGCCGCTCGGGAACCAAGTTCAAGGGCTGGGGTTCCCCACGCATTGACTGCGCCGCTCGGGAACCAAGGTCAAAGGCGGGGTTCCCCACGCGATGACATTGCCGCTCGGGAACCAAGGTCAAGGGCTGGGGTTCCCCACGCGATGACATCGCCGCTCGGGAACCAAGGTCAAAAGCAGACTTCCCTTCGGGGAACGAGATACCCAAACAAGGCGGGCTCCCTACAGGAGCCTAGCTTTGCGCAAGGAGATAGACAGCCATCCGAGGAGGTTTGACCCGTGAACAAAAAAAGCGTAAGAGATGTAGAGGTTGCAGGGAAGAAAGTGTTCGTGCGCGTTGATTTCAACGTGCCGCTGGAGAACGGAGCGATCACGGACGACACGCGAATCCGCGAGACGCTGCCTACGATCAAGCACCTGATCGAGAAGGGCGCGAAAGTCATTCTCGCGAGCCACTTGGGTCGTCCGAAGGGCGAGGTCGTTGACGGACTGCGCCTGACGCCGGTTGCGGCTCGCCTGTCCGAGCTGCTGGGCAAGCCGGTAGCGAAAGCCGACGAAGTCGTCGGAGCATCCGTGCAAGCGAAAGTCGACGAGCTGAAGGACGGAGACGTGCTGCTGCTGGAAAACGTTCGTTTCGAAGCGGGCGAAGAGAAGAACGATGCCGAGCTGGCTAAGTCGCTGGCCGCGCTGGCGGACCTGTTCGTGAACGACGCTTTCGGAGCGGCTCACCGCGCTCACGCATCTACGGAAGGCATCGCGCATCACATCCCTGCAGTTGCGGGCTTGCTGATGGAGAAAGAGCTCGACGTACTGGGCAAAGCCCTGAACAACCCCGAGCGTCCGTTCACGGCGATCGTAGGCGGATCCAAGGTCAAGGACAAAATCGACGTCATCAACAAAATGATCGAGATCGCGGACAATATCATCATCGGCGGAGGACTTTCTTATACGTTCTTGAAGGCGCAAGGCAATGAGATCGGCTTGTCGTTGTGCGACGATTCCAAGCTGGACCTGACGCTCGAATTCGTCGAGAAAGCGAAGAAGCTCGGCAAAAACTTCTATCTGCCAGTCGATATCGTTGTATCCGAAGATTTTAAATCGGCCGTCAACATGGATATTGTCGGCATCGACGGTATCCCAGCTAACAAGGAAGGCGTCGATATCGGTCCGAAAACGCGTAAAATCTACGCGGAAGTCATCAAAAACTCCAAGCTGGTTCTCTGGAACGGACCGATGGGCGTATTCGAAGTGGATGATTTCTCAAACGGTACTCGCGAGGTGGCGCAGGCTTGCGCGGACTCGGAAGCTTACACCGTCATCGGCGGCGGCGATTCCGCAGCGGCGACTGAGAAGTTCCATCTGGCCGACAAAATGAACCACATCTCCACGGGCGGCGGCGCTTCTCTGGAGTTCATGGAAGGCAAGGCGCTTCCGGGCGTCGTAGCTCTTAACGACAAATAGGGGTGACAAGGATGAGCAGAACACCGATTATCGCGGGCAACTGGAAAATGTTCAAGACAGCGGGCGAGGCAGCGTCTTTCGTAGCCGAAGTTAAAGGCAAAGCGGAAGTATCCGGCGTGGAGAGCGTCATCTGTGCTCCGTTCACGGCGCTTCCGACGTTGGTCGAGGCGGTTAAGGACACGACGATCAAGGTCGGCGCGCAAAACCTGCACTTCGAAGACAACGGCGCGTACACGGGCGAGATCAGCGGCGTTATGCTGAAGGATCTCGGCATCGATTACGTCATTATCGGCCACTCCGAGCGCCGTCAATATTTTGGCGAGACGGACGAGATCGTGAACAAGAAGGCCCAGGCGGCATTCCGTCACGGCCTGGTTCCGATCGTCTGCGTCGGCGAGAAGCTGGAGGAGCGCGAAGCCGGCACGACGAACGAAGTCGTCCGCGTGCAGACGGAAGGCGCGCTATCCGGCCTGACGGCGGAGCAAGTCGCGGCGACGGTGATCGCTTACGAGCCGATCTGGGCGATCGGCACGGGCAAGTCGTCCACGTCCGCGGAAGCGAATGAGACGATCTCCTATATCCGCAGCGTCGTGGCCAAGCAGTTCGGCGCGGAAGCGGCGGACAAGGTACGCATTCAGTACGGCGGAAGCGTTAAGCCGAATACGGTAGCCGAGTACCTCGGCCAATCCGATATCGACGGCGCTTTGGTCGGCGGCGCAAGCCTGGAGCCGGCTTCCTACGTGGCGTTGGTCGAAGGAGCGAAGTAAGATGTCGGCTCCCAAACCGGTTGCGCTGATTATTTTGGACGGCTTCGGTATTCGCCAGGAGAAGCACGGCAACGCCGTGGCTCAAGCGAACAAACCGAATTTCGATAAGTATTGGACCACCTTCCCGCACACGACGCTGACGGCGAGCGGGGAAGCGGTCGGCCTGCCGGAGGGCCAGATGGGCAACTCCGAGGTCGGTCACCTGAACATCGGCGCGGGCCGCATCGTGTACCAGGACTTGACCCGGATTTCCAAGTCGATCCGCGACCAGGATTTCTTCGATAATCCGACGCTGGTCGGAGCGGTGCGCCACGCGAAGGCCAACAGCAAGAAGCTGCACCTGTACGGCTTGCTGTCCGACGGCGGGGTCCACAGCCATATCGACCATCTGTACGCGCTGTTGGATCTGGCGAAGCGGGAAGGGCTCGAGCAAGTCTATATTCACGGCTTCCTGGACGGCCGCGACGTCGCGCCAGACAGCGCGGTCGGCTACTTGACCGAATTGCAAGGCAAGATCGAACAGTACGGAATCGGCCGCATCGCGACTCTTCAAGGGCGCTATTACGCCATGGACCGCGACAAGCGCTGGGAGCGCGTGGAGAAATCCTATCGCGCGATGGTGTACGGGGAAGGCCCGACGGCCGTAGATCCGATCTCCGCGGTCAAAGCTTCCTACGAGCAGGGCGTATACGACGAGTTTTTCGTGCCGACGGTCATCGTCGATGCGGACGGCAAGCCGAACGGCCTGGTCGAAGCCGAAGACGCGGTCATTTTCTTCAACTTCCGTCCCGATCGCGCGATCCAGCTGTCCAACGTGTTCACGAACGAAGACTTTCGCGGTTTCGATCGCGGCCCGGGCTTTCCGGCGAACCTGTATTTCGTGTGCATGACGCTGTTCGCGGAAACCGTAGGCGGATTGGTTGCGTATAAGCCTAAAGAGTTGGATAATACATTTGGCGAGGTTCTCGTTCAGCACGGGAAGAAGCAGCTCAGAATCGCCGAGACGGAGAAGTACCCGTACGTCACGTTCTTCTTCAGCGGCGGACGGGACCAAGTGCTGGAAGGCGAAACCCGGATTCTCATCAATTCGCCGAAAGTCGCCACCTACGACTTGAAGCCGGAGATGAGCATCTACGAGGTAACGGAGGCGCTGGAGAAGGAGATTGCCGACGATAAGCACGATGCGATCGTTCTGAACTTCGCGAACCCCGACATGGTCGGCCACTCCGGCATGCTGGAGCCTACGATCAAGGCCGTGGAAGCAACCGACGAATGTCTCGGCCGGGTAGTCGACGCGGTGACGGCCAAAGGCGGCGTCTGCGTGATCATCGCCGACCACGGCAACGCGGACATGGTGCTCGACGACAACGATCGGCCGTTTACGGCGCACACGACCAATATTGTTCCGTGCATCGTTACCCAAGCGGGTCTCTCGCTTCGCGAAGGCGGCATTCTGGCTGACGTCGCCCCGACGCTGCTGAAGCTGTTGCAGCTGCCGCAGCCGGAGCAAATGACGGGCAAATCCCTGATTGTCTAACCGCATTAACAATAAACCTACCGAAGGAGTGTTCTACCTATGACGATCATTACCGACGTATACGCGCGCGAAGTGCTGGACTCTCGCGGCAATCCGACCGTCGAAGTCGAAGTTCAACTGGAATCCGGCGCTAAAGGCCATGCCATCGTTCCGTCCGGCGCCTCTACCGGCGCGTACGAAGCGGTCGAGCTTCGCGACGGCGACAAAGGACGCTACTTGGGCAAAGGCGTTCTGAAAGCGGTCGAGAACGTCAATACGATCATCGCTCCGGAAATTATCGGCTACGATGCGCTTGATCAAGTCGAGATCGACAACAAAATGATTCAGCTCGACGGCACGCCGAACAAGGCGAAGCTGGGCGCCAACGCGATCCTCGCGGTATCCATGGCGGTTGCCCGCGCGGCTGCGGACGCCCTGGACGTTCCTCTCTATACTTACCTGGGCGGATTTAACGCCAAAACGCTGCCTGTACCGATGATGAACATCGTTAACGGCGGAGAGCACGCGGACAATAACATCGACGTGCAAGAGTTCATGGTGCTGCCGATCGGCTTGCCGACGTTCTCCGAAGCGCTGCGCGCAGGCACGGAAATCTTCCACGCGCTGAAGGGCGTTCTGAAGGCTAAAGGTCTGAACACAGCAGTTGGCGACGAAGGCGGCTTTGCTCCGAACCTTGGTTCCAATGAAGAAGCGCTGTCCACGATCCTCGAAGCGATCGAGAAGGCAGGCTACAAAGCTGGCGAAGAAATCTTCCTGGGCATGGACGTCGCTTCCACGGAATTCTTCAAAGACGGCAAATATCACCTCGAAGGCGAAGGCAAATCCTTCACGTCGGCCGAATTCGTTGACCTGCTCGCTAGCTGGGTAGACAAGTATCCGATCGTCTCGATCGAAGACGGCTGCTCCGAAGACGATTGGGAAGGTTGGAAATTGCTGACGGAGAAACTCGGCGGCAAAGTTCAACTGGTCGGCGACGACCTGTTCGTTACGAACACCGAGCGTCTGGCTGACGGCATCGAGAAGGGCGTAGGTAACTCCATCCTCGTTAAAGTCAACCAAATCGGTTCCTTGACCGAGACGTTCGACGCGATCGAGATGGCGAAGCGCGCTGGTTACACGGCCGTTATCTCCCACCGTTCCGGCGAATCCGAAGACAGCACGATCGCCGATATCGCAGTGGCGACGAACGCTGGCCAAATCAAGACCGGCGCTCCGTCCCGTACGGACCGCGTAGCGAAGTACAACCAATTGCTCCGTATTGAAGACCGTCTTGGCTCCACGGCTAAGTACGGCGGCAAAGCGGCGTTCTATAACCTTAAAGGCTTGAAGTAAGTTAAAGCAGCGACATCTTAGTCAGACAGAACGAACGACAAGAAGGACGAACCCTTGCGCTTAGACGCGGTTCGTCCTTTTTTATATTGAGGGTCGCCACGGAAATAGAGCGGAAAGCCCGCTCTAATTTTCGCCCTGAGGGACTGACAACCCATTTAAAGCGGAAAGTCCGGGCTAATTTAGCCAAACGAGGAAAATCGCCGATTTAAAGCGGGATTTCCGCTTTAAATGGTCCAAAACGGCAAGGCGGCACAATTATAGTGGAATTTCCGCTTTAAAACAAAATGCATGGATTTCTCAGGCGGCATCTGCCGCTGCAAGAAGATATATGCATTTTGTTTTCTTCGGGGGAGCGTAAATCGGCGGTCCGAACTTCCCCTTCGGTCCGTTATCTATTATCCAGAGCGATACCGCGGAACTGAAGGGGAGTGACCCCGGTCATTTTCTTGAATAGCCGCCCGAAATAATAAGGGTCGTCGTAGCCGACCTCGCGTCCGATCGCGGCGACGGTGTCGCCCGTCGTCTGCAGCAAATATTTGGCACGCTGGATGCGCAGGGAGTGGGTGTAGGCGGTGATGGTCGTTCCGGAATATTTTTTGAAGACGGAGCAGATATGGTTGTACGTTCGGTCAATCGCCGCTTCGAGCATCTCCTTGGAGAGCTCCCGCTGAAAGTTTTCATCCAGCGTATTAACGATCCTGCGATAAAGTATAAATGACTCCGACGTCGAAGGGTCCGGATGCTGGCTCTCCATAAAGTCGTTGGCGATCAGTTCCAGCAAGGTCCAGATGAGTACCGACAGCCGCACGCGGAAATAACCGGCAGGTTTTCTCATCTCGGCGATTATCCGCTCGAACTTCAAAGCCAGCTCGAATCGGCGCGAGGGACGATGACGGCGGGGCAGCAGCATTCGGATCTCGGTCGAGGCCGCGCTGCGAAGATCCCCGGACGAACCGATAATCGACAAATCCTGCGCGTAGTCGATTTCGTCGTCCACCTCCTCGATCTGAGGATCGGCGCTGAATTGCACCCAAAAGAAGTTGAAATGTTCCCCGCCCTCCTTCCATCCGAAATGCCGCTGCCAAGGCTTGAGCAGCAAGATTTCCCCGGAATGCAAAGTCAGCTTCTCCTCTTCGACCTGCAAGTATACCGGGCCGTCGTTGACGAGAAACAATTGAAAGTTCGGGTTGGCATGGGGCGTGTCGAAGAACAGCGGATCGCCCGTGTGGCTGTTGGCCCATTTTACGTCCAAGCGCGAGCGGCTGGATAATGAAAAGAAAGTCACTGGACACCTCTCCGATTCGGACGGCCGCAGATCGTAACGTCGTCCATTTTATCGCGGAATGCTCTCCGGTATAGTCGATTTGAATCGATTATATCATCGCGAAGAGGAGATGTACCTATGGCCCGGCTATCTGATGAAGAGTTGTATGAGAAAGTGTACGGGGGCTGGTTAGGCAAAAATATCGGAGGTACGTTGGGCGTGCCCATGGAAGGGAAAAAGGAGCTGCTCGATCTGACTTTCTATCCGGTGCTTCCGGACGAGCCGCTGGAAAACGACGACCTGGACATGCAGCTCGTGTGGCTGCACGCGCTGGAGCAATACGGCGCCCGGCTGACCGCGAAGGAATTGGGTCAGGAGTGGGTGGAGCATATCTTCTTTCCGTTCGACGAGTACGGCTATGCGTTGGGCAATTTGCGGCGGGGACTGCCGGCACCGCTTAGCGGCTCGTTCAACAATCCGTTTAACGACTGTATGGGCTCGCCGATCCGCTCCGAGATTTGGGCGATGATTGCGCCGAACCGTCCGGACGTGGCTGCTTATTACGCTTACCAGGATGCGATCGTCGACCATGCGGGAGGAGAGGGCGTCTATGGGGAAATGTTTTTCGCAGCCATTGAAGCCGCGGCTTTCTCCGAAGGCGACCGCGACCGTCTGATCGCCATCGGTCTATCGATGATTCCGGAGGACTGCCGCACGTCCCGGGCCGTTCGCGACTTGATCCGCTGGCATGGGGAAGGCGTCGACTGGAAGGAAGCGCGGGAGTTGATTCTCAAGCATCACGGACGGGAAAATTTTACGGACGCGCCGCAAAATATCGCATTTACGATTCTCGGGTGGTTATACGGGGAGAACTTCGGGGATGCGCTGCTGAAGGCGACGAATTGCGGCTACGATACGGATTGCACGGCGGCGACGCTCGGGGCGATTCTCGGCATCATCGGAGGGCGCGCCAGCCTGCCTGCGGAATGGGTCGAGCCGGTCGGGGATCGCGTCGTCGTCAGCCCGCCGGTGAAGGGCTTCCCCGCGCCGGCCGATCTGGACGAACTGACGCGGCGGACGATTCGCATGTCCCGGGAAGTGCTCGCCGTCTGGGAGGATCGGACGATTCGCCTAGAGGATTACGAGATCGCTCCTACCGCGGTGCGCTACCTGCTGCCGCAAGGCTCTGCCGAGCCGCAGGGGCTGTCCGTTACGGTCGATTACGGAGCGGAAGGCCCGTCGATCGGCGCAGGGCAGCGCAAGAGCGTTCGCATCGCCGTGTCCAATCGTTCTCGCGAGCCTTGGGGCGGAACCTTGGAGCTGGAAGTTCCGGCGGATTGGCCTGCCGTTCCGCAGCGGCCATTCGCCTTGGCGGTCGGAGAGACGTGCGAGTGGGAAGTCGAACTGGAAGCCGGTACGGACCAAAAGCCGGTGTACGATCTTCATTTGAACATTCACAGGCATCACGATCGCGTCGTATGGAGTACGGAGCGCATTCCTTTGGCGCTGACCGCCGCCCATCATTGGCGGATAGTCGGCCCCGGCATGCCGGATGAGAGGAACGTCGTCTTCCCGGGCCACCAGCTGCGGCTTGCGGAAGCGTCGGGCGACGATACTCCCGGGACGTATCGCGCCTCGACCAAGCTTGTCGTTCCGACGGCCCGCGACGTCAAGCTGATCGTCGGCACATCGGTACCGGTCGCGGCGCGCTTGAACGGCGAAGTCGTCCTGGATAACGCCGAGCCCGCGGAATATATGCCTGCATTCCACCGAGCGGCCCATAATCGCTGCGCTTATGTGAACCTTCCGGCGGGAGAGCACGAGCTGGATCTGGAATTCCGCATCGACGGGAATCCGGCGGACGCGGACATCTTCGTTCTGCCCGTATCTCCGGAACAATCGTCCTTGCCGGGCGGCACTTATTTGTATTCCGACATCGTTTTCGCAAAAAAATAAATGGACAAGGAGCCCGACTAAGCTAAATTAGAGTTAGGGCTCCTTCTTCACCTTCGGAAAGATCATCATGAGAGAGGCTGTGGTGTTCGTTGATAAAAGTATTGATCGCGGAAGACGAAATGCTGGTACGGATCGGACTGAAAAATTCGGTCGATTGGCAGAAATTCGGCATGCGGGTCGTTGCCGACGTGTCTAACGGTCAATTGGCCTGGGAAGCCGCTCAACGCGAACAGCCCGACCTTGTGTTGACGGATATCAAGATGCCGGTGATGGACGGTATGGAATTGATTGCGAAAATGAAGGACAACGGATCGCGCGCCAAGTTCGTCATTCTGACCGCGCACGAGGAGTTCGGTTTGGTTCGGAAAGCGCTTCAATTGGGCGTGAAGGATTATATTTTGAAGCTGAAAATGTCCATCGAAGAAATCGAGCAATTGCTGGAACGTCTCGGCAAGGAGATCGACGCGGAAGCGGAGTCCGGTTCGGACGCAGGGGCTGTGTTCGCCGAGAACGCAACGGTTCTCAAGCAAAATTTGATTAAGGACTTTCTGTTCTCCGGACGTTACTCGGAAGCGGAGTTTGCGGCGCTGGCCGCCAAGCTGAACGTTCGGGTTCGCCCCGAGCGGATCGTTATGGCCGTTATGACGATCGGCAAGTACGAACGGATCGAAACGAGATTGAAAGATCGGCACGGCAGCTTAGTTCGCTTCACCGTGCTTAACATATTGGACGAGGTGATCGGCGATTCCGGGCAAGGGGAAGCTTTTCACGAGAAGGACGAACGTTATATTCTCGTATTCGGCTTCGAGGAGGAAGCGGACGATCGGCGCGTCTACGAGGCGGTCGAAGAGAAGATCGGGCAGATGCGGCAGGTGATTAAAACCTATTTGAGCTCGACGCCGGTGTTCGGAGTCAGCTCGATCGGCCGGGGTTACGCATCGATGAGCCGGCTGTATCGGGAATGCGCCTCCTTGCTGGAACCGCTCTATTTTTCGGGAAACGACGCTATCGTCAAGCTGGGGAAGGAAGCGCCGCAATCGATCGCCGATCGGTGCCGTTCGCAATTGCGAAGCATGCTGGCGAATTTAAAGGGAACGGACGACCGCTATCGGCGGGAAATGGCGTCCGACATCGATTGGCTTGACGGCGTCCGGGAGATCAAGAGGGATCAGATCGAGAGCTTGTTGATCAAATGGATTCATTGGCCGATTCTGCACCTTGAAGGCTATCGGAGCGGAGCGGACGCCCGGGCGCTGGCATGCGTCAGAAGAATTCACGGATGCGCTACGCTAGAGGATGCGATCGAGACGTTCGTCTCTTATCTGGACGAGCTGCTGCGCGAATATTCGGATGCGCCGCGGTTGAGCAGGGAAATCGCCGAAGCCGTCTCGTACATGGAGCGGCATTATTCGGAGGCGATCACTTTGCAGCAGGTAGCCGAGAAAGTATTCATGAGCCCCAACTATTTCAGCAGCTTGTTCAAGAAGGAGCTGCAAATCAGCTTTGTCGAGTATTTGAACCGGATTCGGATCGAACGCGCCAAGGAATTGCTTGTTCATACGTTTATTAAGTCCTACGAGATTGCCGAGAGAGTCGGGTATGCCGATGAAAGCTACTTTGGCCGCATGTTCAAAAAAGCGACCGGAATGAGTCCTAACGCATACAGAAGGCGGTGCGTCGTCCATGCTCAAGCGAAGAAACATACGGATGCCGAAGAGGCTCGATAGAACGTTCCGCGGCAAGCTGTCCAATCAATTGATCGTCTCCTTTATCGGAATGTTTCTGATCGTGCTGCTCGTCAGCATGACGACGGCGTATTACGCGATTCTTGGCATTCTAAAAAGCAACTCGAAGGAAAACGGGTTAAACGTCATGAGCCAGTACAGCTATAATCTGGATATGTTCCGCAACGAGATGGATCAAATTTTCAGGCAGATGATATTTCCGAACCAGGCGGGGACGACGGTTGTCGTACAGCGGTTGATTACCGCGAATCAAATGCCGGAGATCGACCGGACCGTCCTGCTGTATTCCGCGTTTCAGTCGTTTAAGCAGCTGATGTCGAGCTATCCGTATATTCGTTCGATCCATTTCTATAGCGACGAAGGAACGGCTTTAAGCGCCAGCCGGACAGCCAACCAAACGGCGCTCGGGACGGAAGGAGAAGGCTACAGCTTCTATCGATCCGTTCTAAGGGACAAAGCGATGTCCGATCCGGACAGACCGGCGTGGCTGGGGGGGTACGGCGAGCGGCAGTTCGATCTGGAGGGCGACGAGCGACGGGAGCGGGCCGAATCCAAGCCCTACATTACGGCGGTAAGGGGCTTCCTATCGGGAGGCAAAGCGGGCTTGATCGCGATCAATATCGATTTGGATTATTTTACGAGCATCTATAATCGGGCGGGAGGCGCTCAGTCCGACAGAATGTACTTGGTCGACTCGAGCGGAACGATCGTCGCTCATAACGATCCGTTCCGTATAGGGGAGCAGATCGATATCGGCAGTCTGCCGGAGTTATCGGAGGGATCGCCGTCCGCGAGTCGGGAGCGAGATGGCCACCAGATCATGGCCTACCGCATTAGCGGCCTAGATTGGATTCTCATCCAGGAGATTCCGCTGAGCGTATTCGTGCAGGATGCCGCTAAAATTCGTACCATCGCGTTGGCTACTTTGTTCGCAAGCCTGGTCTTCGCCATTTTACTGTCCCGCTATTGGATCAGCAGGCTTACGCTGCCGCTTGTCCGTCTAACCGCGGCTATTCGCAAAGTCAAAGCAGGGGGCTTGGGAACCAGGGTCGAGGTGCGAAGCGACAATAACGAATTGGGCATCCTGATCGACCAGTTCAACCGAATGTCGTCCGAGCTTGCCAACGTCATCGGCCAGAAGGAGAAGATCGAGGAGGAGAAGCGCACGATAGAGGTCCAGGCGCTGCAGACGCAGATCAATCCGCACCTGATCTACAATACGCTGAATACGATCAAATGGATGGCGGTCATCATCAAGGCGGATAACATCGCGGAGAGCATTACCGCGTTGAGCGATATTCTAGGTCCTCTGTTCAAGAAGCAGCAGGTGCTGTGCACGATCGAAGAGGAGCTCGATTACATTCATCCCTACATCAAGATCATGAGATTTAGATATGGAGGCAGCTTTAAAGTGGACATTGCCGTCCCGGAGGAGATGAAAGCCTGCCTGACGTTGCGCTTCGTGCTGCAGCCGATTGTCGAAAACGCGATCTATCACGGACTGAACGGACGCCAAGGCGGCTGCTTGTCCGTCACGGGCGAGCTTCGGGAAGGGAAGGCCGTTCTGACGGTAAGGGATGACGGGGAAGGCTTGACGGAAAGCAGGCTGGCCGAGATTAGAAGCCTATTGAACGACACGGTCTCGGCCGAAGGGGAGGAGAGCGAGACGGGCATCGGGCTGCGAAACGTGCAGAGAAGAATAAGACTGCGCTTCGGGGAACGATACGGAATCGCGATAGACAGCCGCAGAGGTTCGGGCACGGAGGTTAATCTGACGCTTCCGGGCAAGGAGACGAATGCGGAGAGAGCGCGCGCATCGAATGAATAATCGATGCGCGCGTTTTTCTATGGTCGCAGGTACAGAAATCGTAAAATCGTCCGATACGATTCGGATCGACTGCTGGACAGGAGGCAAGAGCGTAATTGAGTCCGATTAATCGTTGGCGATTTCATCGTATTCGCACCGGGGACGGGGCTATAATGAGTTCACGTTCAACAGACTTAGCGAAAAAGGCGGAGGATACGGAAGTGGCAAGCTTAACGAGAACGCCGAGGGCGAGGAAATATACGAGCGGAAGCTATAAATCCAAGCGGGGGCTGCAATATTTCCTGTATGCCTTGCCGTTCGTCGCGTTCGTGTTCGCGTTCGCTTACGTCCCGCTGTTCGGGTGGGTCTATGCTTTCTTTAATTACAAGCCGGCCCTCTCAATGGGGCAGATGGATTTCGTCGGCTTGGACAACTTCGTCAAGCTATACCGGGATCGCGAGGTCGTCGCGCAGGTACTGACGAATACGCTGGCGATCAGCTTCATCTCTCTGCTGTTCACGCCTTTGCCAGTCATTATGGCCGTCTTGCTTAACGAGATCGGCAGCGGCAAATTCAGAAGAATCGTGCAAACGACGACGACGCTTCCGAACTTTATCAGTTGGATCGTCGTGTTCTCTCTCGCTTATGCGCTCTTTTCCACGAACGGCGGGCTGGTCTATGAGCTGCTAGGCAAGCTGGGCGTGCCGATTCCGACAATCGGGGTGCTCGGAAGCAACGAGTGGGCATGGATGTTTCAAGTGCTTCTCGGCATCTGGAAGTCTCTCGGGTGGGGGATGATCATCTATATCGCGGGAATTGCGGGGATCGACCCGGAGCTGTACGAGGCATCCAGGATCGACGGCGCGAACCGGCTGCAGTCCATCCTTCACATCACGCTCCCGGGACTGGCGCCGACCTTCTTCGTCCTGCTGCTGCTGCAGATCAGCAATCTGCTTAACAACGGCTTCGAGCAATTTTTCGTATTCTACAATTCGCTTGTCTCGGAGAAGCTGAACGTTCTGGATTATTACGTGTACAGTTCGGCGTTCCGCACCTACGACTACAGCTACTCGACCGTGCTCGGAATGCTCAAGACGTTCGTTAGCGTGCTGCTTCTGTTCGGAGCCAATCTGTTCTCCAAGAAGCTGCGCGGCGAGTCGCTGGTTTAACCCCAAGCAAGGAGGATAACGATGGGAGTCCAAGCAAATACGGCCTTCTTCGGCAGGCTGTTTAACGTTCTTAACTATGCTCTGATGACGGCGTTTACGATCGTCTGCCTCTATCCGTTCTACTACATTATTATTTATTCGTTAAGCGACCCTAGCGAGATCAGCCGCGGCGGCGTGTTCTTCTGGCCGGCGAACCCGACGGTCGACAGCTACGTCAAAATTTTCTCCTTGCAGACGGTGCCGCACGCCTTCCTGGTATCGGCGGCCAAGACCATTTTGGGTACGGCGCTGTGCATATACTGCTCGTCCTTGTTCGCTTACCTGATGACCAAACAAGAAATGCTGTTCCGCAAATTCATCTATCGTTTCGTCATTACGTCGATGTATTTGGGAGCCGGCTTGATTCCGTGGTATCTGACTATGAAATTTTACGGTCTCCAGAACAATTTCCTGCTCTATGTCGTCCCCGGAATGCTGAACGCCTTCTTCGTCATTCTGGTCAAGACGTACATCGAGTCGATTCCGTCTTCGATGGAGGAGTCCGCGGAGGTGGATGGAGCGGGTTTCCTGACGACCTTTCACCGGATTATTTTCCCGCTGTCGAAGCCGATCGTCGCGACGGTGGCCGTATTCTCGGCAGTCGGCATCTGGAACGCTTGGCAGGACAATTTCTTCTTGGTCAGCAACCCTGACCTCCAGACGATCCAACTGATTTTATATAACTATTTCAACGAATCGACCCGTTTGGCGGCCGAGGCGGCCCGCAATCCGACCGGGATCAGGGAGGCGCCGAAGGTCTCCTCCGAAACGGTGAAAATGACGATGAGCGTCATCTCGATCGTACCGATTCTGCTCGTCTATCCGTTCATGCAGCGCTATTTCGTCAAAGGGATTATGCTCGGGGCGGTCAAAGGCTGACGGACGGCGGATTGCGTCGTACACAATCAAGGGGTCATCGGTTAACCCCAATAACCGTTAAACTCATAAATCATTACGGGAGGTTACGGCATGTTCAAGAAAAAGAAACGGGCTGCGAGTCTTGCTCTGCTCCTGTCCGCAGCGATGCTGATGTTGGCCGCTTGTACGGGCAACGGAGGGACGAACGGCGCCGCGGGCGAGGTTAAAACGGAGACGCCGGCGGCAAGCGGTCCGTCCGCATCCGCGTCGGGAGGGACGCTGGAGCTGTCTCGGGACCCGATTACGCTGAAGCTGTACTGCTTCGGGTGTCCGCAGGAAGGGATTCAGAATACGCCCGTCGATCAGGCGATCAAGGAGAAGTTCAACGTGACTTTCGAGGTGATCAGCGGCGACGAGCAGAAGCTTCAGGCGCTGATCGCCGGCGGAGAGCTGCCGGACGTCATCTCGCTCACCGGCGGCGTCTCCAATATGGCCGATACGTTGATTCAGGGCGGACAGGTTGTGCCGCTCGACGATCTCATCGCTCAATATGGACCGAATGTTCGGAAGCACGGCGATCTGGCCATGAGCGTGATGAGGAAGCTGTACAGCAACGGAACGGACAAGGTTTATTTTCTTCCCCAGAACCAGCAGAAATCCTACGATCTGATCAGCAGAGGCGGTTTCGTCGGCTTTTTTACCCGGTGGGACTTGTATAAGGAGATCGGCGCTCCCGAGATGAGCACCGATGACGATTACCTGAACGTGCTGAAGCAGATTCAAGACAAGCATCCGACAACGGCGGACGGCAAAAAGGTCTACGCGTTCTCCGCCTGGACCGATTGGGGCGCATGGCCTTACCAGATCTCCTATCCGTTCATGCACGGCTACACGAACGTCGCCGATCAGTTGATGAATCGGGAAACGGGAGAGCTGGAGGATATGTACACCGATCCGAACGGCGTCTTCTGGAAAGGAATTCAATTCTTTAACAAGGCTTACCGAATGGGTCTTTTCGACCCGGAGGGCTTTATTCAGAAGAACGACCAGTATACGGCCAAGGCGGAAAACGGGCAACTGCTGGTCACGGCGGCCAACTGGTTCGGCGGCAAGGCGCTGATCAACGCGGCAGGGACGGAGCTGGCCAAATTCATTGCGCTGCCGAGTCCGTTCCCGGTTATTCCGGGCGTATACCCCGACGATGCTCCGCTCGGGTACGGCATTATGAACGCGAAGGCGATTACTAAAAACAACAAATACCCGGAAAGAACGATGGAGCTGATCGATTATTTCAGCTCTCCCGAAGGCAATCGCTTGTTATGGGGCGGCATACAGGGCAGAGGCTGGGATGTCGTGGACGGTCAACGGGTACTGCTCAAGAACGACATCACCAACGATCCCGATTATCAGGTGAAGGAGGGCATCGCGAAGTACGCCAACAATTTCGGCGCATTCGCGGCGAATTACCCCGATGACGACGGCAAGCCTTCCACGCCGGGGATCGAAGTCGACGAGGCTTTC
>JAEZZE010000248.1 GCA_023418755.1 Bacillota bacterium
CTTCGGAGCGGACGCCGCTGCTGGCGAACCGTCTGGCCGAACTGCTGCGGGAAGCCGGTTTGCCGGACGGAGTATTCAACCTTGTGCACGGCGCGCACGACGTCGTGAACGGGCTGCTGAATCATCGCGGGGTGCAGGCGATCTCGTTCGTCGGCTCCCAGCCGGTCGCCGAATACGTGCATAGAACCGCATCGGCTAACGGCAAACGGGTACAGGCGCTGGCCGGCGCGAAAAACCACAGCATCGTCATGCCCGACGCCGATCTGGAGCTGACGGTGCGGCAGATCGTCAACGCCTCCTTCGGCTCGGCCGGGGAACGCTGCATGGCGTGCTCCGTCGTCGTTGCGGTCGGCGACGTCGCCGACCGGCTCGTAGACGGGCTGCTCAAAGAGAGCGGACGAATCAAGATCGGCAACGGTTTGGAGGAAGGCACTTTTCTGGGTCCGCTTATTCGCGAGTCCCATAAGACGAGAACGCTGGGGTATATCGAGAGCGGGCTGGAGGAAGGCGCCAAGCTGCTGCGGGACGGCCGCGAAGATCCGCGGGCGAAGGGGGAAGGTTATTTCCTCGGCCCGACGATCTTCGATCATGTCGGCACGGACATGAAAATTTGGCGGGACGAGATTTTCGCGCCGGTGCTGTCTGTCATGCGGGCCGAATCTCTCGAGGAGGCGATCGCGATCGTCAACCGGTCCGAGTTCGCCAACGGCGCGTGCATCTACACGACCGGCGGAAGCCATGTCCGGCAGTTCCGGGAGACCGTGGACGCGGGCATGTTGGGAGTGAACGTGGGCGTTCCGGCGCCGATGGCGTTCTTCCCTTTCTCCGGCTGGAAAAACTCCTTCTACGGCGATCTTCATGCGAACGGAACGGACGGAGTGGAATTTTATACGCGCAAGAAAATGGTGACGGCAAGATGGTAACGGGCATGCGCGGCCAAGACGACAGAGAGAGGCGGGGACAGACGGGATGAACATGCAGGCTCTGGTCCAATACGAGAAGGGCAGCAAGAAAGTTCGGCTAGAAACGATTCCGGCTCCGGACGAACTGGGACCCAAAGATATTCTAATGCGAGTTCAGGCGGTCGGAGTGTGCGGCAGCGATCTGCATATTTACCACGGCACGAACGGTTTTCCCGTCAAGCCGCGCCTCGTGCTCGGGCATGAATTCACGGGCGTCGTCGTCGACGTCGGACCCGCTGTCCGGCTGTTCAAGAAGGGCGACCGTATCGTCAGCGAGACGCCGGTCTACGTATGCGACGCTTGCGTCTATTGCCGTTCGGGCCAATTCGACCTCTGTCCGCGCCGGCTGGCGTTCGGCGCGACGGCCGACGGCGGCATGGCGCAATACGTGCGGACGCGGGAGGCGATCTGCCACCGCGTGCCGAACGGGCTGTCTCCCGTTCAGGCGGCGCTGACGGAGCCGGCGGCCGTCGCCTACAACGCGGTCGCGCACCATTCGCGCATTCGTCCGGGTGATCACGTCGTTATTATCGGCCCGGGTCCGATCGGACTGATGTGTCTGCAAGTCGCCAAGCTGGCGTCCCCGGGGCATCTCGCGATCGTCGGCACGAAGCGGGACGCGCAGCGCCTCGCGCTGGCCGAGAGGTTCGGCGCCGACGAGGTCATCGTAGCGGAGGAGGAGGATGCCGTCGCGCGGACGATGAAGGTCGGAGACGGCTTCGGGGCCGATCTTGTCGTCGACTGCGTCGGCATCTCCGCAACGCTGCAATCGAGCATCGAGATGGTTCGCCACGGAGGCCAGGTTACGAAAGTCGGCTGGGGGCCGCAGCCGGTCGGCTTCTCGCTCGACCCGCTCATTCAGAAAGCGGCGAGGCTGCAGGGCTCCTTCAGCCATAAATACTACCAGTGGGAAAACGTGCTCAAGCTGATGAACCGGCAAGCGCTCGATCCGCTGCCGATGACGAAGGTATACGGGATGGACGACTGGGAACGGGCATTCGACGAGATGCACGCGCTGCAGCATGCCAAGTCGGTGCTGCTGCCCAACGGGGACGAAGGTTTTCATATCGGATAAAACGACGGATCGGCGGCTAACGAAGCTCCGCCGGTCCGGTCGGCGAACGGGGGAGAGAAAACGTGCAAAACTTCGAACGGAAAAACGAGCGGATACGCGCGAGGTTCCGGGATTGGCTGAAGCAAAATCCCCGTCCCGAAGGGCTGAAGCTGTCCTGGAGCAATTGGGGCTTCGGCATGGAGCCGCTGCGGCAGTCGATCGGGCGGCTGCACCGGTTCGACGTGCCTTATATCGAGCTGCACGGCAATCATTACGGACCCGATCTCGGCTACAAGGCGAAGGAAGTCACGGAGCTGCTGGACGCATACGGGATACGGGTATCGGGCATTTGCGGCATGTTCTCGGCGGACAACGACCTGTCCTCCAACCGGGCGATCGAGCGCCAGGCGGCTCTCGACTATATAAAGCGCGAGCTGGAATTCGCGTCCGCCGTCGGCGCGACGTATTTGCTCGTCGTGCCGGGGGCGGTCGGCCGCCCGGACAAGTACGACGACACCGAGTTCGAGAGGAGCGTCGAGACGCTCGCGCTGGCGGCGGATGAGTTCGAACGCAGCGGCGTCAAAGCGGCGATCGAGCCGATCCGCTCCGCGGAAGTGAGCTTCGTTCATACGGTCGCGGACGCCAAGCGGTACATCGAAGCGGTCGGCCATCCGGCCATCGCCCATATTAACGGCGACGTCTTCCACATGCAGTCCGAAGAGGCGCATATCGGGGAAGCGATCCTGGAAGCGGGGGAGCGCCTGGTCAATCTGCATCTGGCGGACAGCAACCGCAGCGCGCTCGGGGAAGGCTCCATCGATCTGGATACGATCATTATGAGCCTCCATCTCGCCGGCTTCGGCCAAGGAGATCGCTTCGCCAGCTTCGAGCCGCTCGGACCGGGTGGCGCTCCGTACCCGGCGATGTACGGGAAGCCGGACCCGGATCGGCTGAATCGGCTGGTCGGGGACTCCGTCCGCTATTTCCGGAAGCGGGAGTCCGAGATCGCCGAAGCGTACCTGGGAGAATAAACCGGACAAGACGGCCGTAGCGCCTCCCGGGAGCACGGAGTCTGGACCGAAAGGAGCCGTTTCATGATGCACCGTACATCATCCATCGGTATCCGTTCGGTACGCTTTCTTATGCGACAGCCCTCCTTTTACGGGCGCTCGGGCTGGCGCCAAAAACGCAGCCGTCAAAAATGCCGTCAAAAATGTCTTGCCATTCTCCGCGAGCCAAGGTACAATCTAACATCAAACGGAAGGGTTTCTAGGGATCCGGGAGCGAAGGGCGCAAACGCGCCAGGCTCGCCGAACCGAGCGAAACCGGCTGCGGCTTCGGCCGCGTTACACCGCGAGGGATAAAAGACCTTCGGCAAGTTCCGCTGCACCGCGGCGGATCTGGCCTTTGGTCTTTTTTGCTTTACCAAGGCAGAGAGCTAAGGGGGGGATAGCGATGTTGGCTTTGCGAACAAGAGGATTGGGGAAGACGTTTCGCGTCAAAAAGAAAGAACCCGGGCTGTCCGGAAGCTTCCGGTCGCTCTGGAAGCCGTATTGGGAGACGAAGGAGGCGGTACGGGGCATCGATCTGAGCGTGCGCGAAGGGGAGACCGTCGCTTTCCTCGGTCCGAACGGAGCGGGCAAATCGACGACGATCAAGATGCTGACCGGCATTCTGCATCCTTCCTTCGGCGAGGCCGAAGTGCTCGGATTGACGCCGTGGAAGGAGCGGGAGCGTCTCGCGTATCGGATCGGCGCCGTATTCGGGCAGAAATCCCAGCTGTGGTACCACCTGCCGCCGATCGACACGTTCGAGCTGATCAGCCGGATCTACGAGCTGAAGCGGGACGAATACGCGCGGCGCAAGGACGAGTTGATCGAGCGCTTCGAGCTCGGGCCGTATTTGCATACGCCGGTGCGCAAGCTGTCCCTCGGCGAGCGGATGCGCTGCGAGATCGCCGCTTCATTCTTGCACGGTCCGAGGCTGCTGTTCATGGACGAACCGACGATCGGATTGGACGCCGTCGTCAAGCAGCGTATTCGCGAGCTCATTCGCGAGAGGAACCGCGAGGAGGGGACGACCGTATTTCTGACCTCTCACGACGCGGGCGACGTGGAGACGCTCTGCTCGCGGGCCGTCGTCATCCATCACGGGGGAGTGATCGTAGACGAGCCGGTCGAGCGGATGAAGCGGGAAGTGCTCAGCCGCAAGATCGTCACGCTTAAATTGAAGGAGGACGCGCGCCGCGCGTCGCTGCCGGATATCGCCGGTGCCCGGTGGGAGACGGAGGAGGGCTGCCGGCTGTCGGTCGACCTGAAGCGGACAACGATCGAGCGCGTACTCGGCGAGCTGATCGGCCGCGTCGGCTTTACGGACGTGAACGTCGAAGATCCTCCTCTGGAGGAAATTATCAAGCATATTTACGGGATGAAAAAGGAGGCGGACTAGATGAACGGCGAGAGCAACCGATGGGCGGCATCGGGGCGCAAAGCGGCCGCGGTCGGCAGAATCGCGTTCCGTCATCAGCTCGCGTACAAAACGGATTTCGCGATGCGCGGCTTTTTCCTGCTGTTCATCCTGTTCGTCTTCATCCAGCTGTGGACCGCCGCTTACGACGGGGATTTCGACAAATCGATCTCCGGCTTTACGCTGAAGCAGATCGTCTGGTATCTCGTCTTCACCGAGGCGCTGACGCTGGCGGCTCCGCCCCTGTGCTCCCGGATCGAGGAGGAAGTGAAGAACGGCGACGTCGCGATGCGCTTGATTCGTCCGCAGTCCTATGCGAGCTATCACTTCTCCGTCTTCGCGTCGGAGGCGCTCGTTCGCTTCGCCGTGCATCTGCTGATCGGCAGCGCCATCGCCTGGCCGTTCGTCGGCCCTCCCTCGTTCGGCGGCGGCTGGTTCGGCTTGCTGGCGCTCAGCGCGGGGGCGCTGACGGTGACGTTCCTGCTGCTCATGCTGGTCGGGTTGTGCGCCTTCTGGGTCGAGGAGACGAGCGGCTTGTACTTCGTCCTGCAGAAGCTGCAATTCACGATCGGGGGCATGCTGCTGCCGATCGATCTGATGCCGGAATGGCTGCAGCGCGTATGCGCTTGGCTGCCGTTTCAGGCGGCTTTGTATTTTCCCGCGAGAATGGCCGTGCATTTCGATCCGGCGCTGCTCGCCAAGCAGCTTGCGATTCAGATCGGCTGGATCGCCTTGCTGGCGCTTGCGGTAAACCGGATGTACCGGAGAGGAGTGTCAAAGCTGCATGTCAACGGCGGATAAGCTCGGAACCAACGTCCGGTACGTGTGGACCTGCTGGAAGGTCAACCTGGCCTCGGCGATGGAGTACCGGCTCAGCTTCTTGCTGCTGGCCGGAATGATGTTCGTGAACAATGCGATTTGGCTGTTTTTCTGGGGGTTGTTTTTCGGCCGGTTTCCGGTCGTGCAGGGGTGGGAGCTTCATGATGTCATGCTTCTATGGGCGGTCAGCGCGGGGGGCTTCGGCTGGGCGGCGATGCTGTTCGGCAACTTCCCGCGGATTGCGGGCATCGTGGCGACGGGGCATCTGGACGTCTATCTGTCGCAGCCGAGGCCGGTGTTGCTCAGCGTGCTCGTCAGCCGTTGTTCGGTGACCGCGGCGGGGGATTTCCTGTTCGGAATCGCCGTTTACCTGATGGTCGGAGACACGACTCCGCGCGGCATGCTGCTGTTCGCGCTGGGTCTGCTGATCAGCGGCATGCTGTTTATCGCGGTGATGGTGATCGCGGGCTGTTCGGCCTTCTGGATCGGCAACGCGGAAGGGATGACGCAGCAGCTGTTCAACAGTTTTATCGCTTTGACGACGTACCCGTCCGACATCTTCCGGGGCTTCGTCAAGCTCGCGTTGTTTTCGCTCGTTCCGGCCGGTTTTATCAGTTACTTGCCGATCGGGTTGCTGCGGGATTTCGACCCGGTTTTCGCGTCGGGGGCGATCGGAGCGGCTGCCGGATTGACGGTCGCGGGAGCGCTGCTCTTCCGCAAGGGCCTCCGAAGATACGCTTCGGGCAACACGATCGCCATGAGGAGCTGAGAAGACGGGCATGCTCGAGGGAGCTTGGTTCAAGAAAGCCGAATTCGCTCCGGGTGCGTGTACACGTTCAGCGAATCCGCGCGGATGAAGCCGACGCACGTAAGGCCGAGATCGTCGGCCAGACGCAGCGCGAGATCGGTCGGCGCGGACTTGGAGAGCACGATCGGGCAGCCGATCTTGGCCGCCTTCAGCACGACCTCGGAAGAGAGCCGGCCGCTGAAGGCGATGACGCGTTCTTTGGCGGACATCCGATTGCGAAGGCAATGGCCGAACAGCTTGTCGAGCGCGTTGTGCCGGCCGATGTCCGAACGGGCGACCATGCCGCCGGCTTCGTCGAACAGCGCCGCGTTATGGACGCCGCCCGTCAGTCGGAAGCTGTCGGAGCTCAGCTGCAGCCGCCTCATTAGCTCGAAGCACCGCTCGGCCGGGATCGATGCGCCCCCGACGATCGTTCTCGCCGTGCGGGCATCGTTATGAAAATAAAACTGACGGCTCTTGCCGCAGCAAGAGCCGATCATCCGCTTGGAATGAAGCTGCTTGGCGGTCGATTGAGGCCGCGTCAGCTCGACGTAGGCGAAGCCGCGTTCCTCGTCCAGCGACCAACCGCGAATGTCCGCCATCGTGCGGATGACGCCTTCGGAGGCGAGGAAACCGACGACGAGGTCGGAGAGATCGTCCGGCGAGCAGACGAGCGTCGCGAATTCCTCGCCGTCCAGGCGGATCGTCAACGGAAATTCCATCGCGATCTCGTCCTCTACCTCCGCCGCCAGCCCGCCGCTCAGCCTGATCGTCCGCCATGCGGCGATCGGGCGCCGTTCCGTTTCGGGAACCTCTTCGTTCGGATTGCCCGTCATCCCGGCACCTCCAACTCCAATTCCTCGATGCGCTTCTCGACGTACCGGGTATCCATAAGCGCGTGATACGTCTCCGCCTTCTCCACGATCACCGCGGCGTTGTATTCCGGTATGCCGGCGTAGGGCTCGTAGACGCTCTTGGGCATCAGGACGTTGCCTTCCGGCCAGTACAGCTCGATATTGCCGGGAGCGATGTCCGCCGGCTTGATCCGGCCGTGGAATACTCCGCAGCGATTGTAAGCGACGATGGCGTCCCCTTCCCGCAGCTCCAGGTTGACGGCGTCGCGACGATTCATCAGCACGTCGTAGCGGTCGGCTCCGTTGAACGGGTCGGTCTCCCCGTACACCATCGAATTGAACTGCTTGCCCCGTCGAGTCGTGGCATAGAAACGTCCCTCGGGCTTCCGCAGCTCCGGCAGTTCGATCGGGAGCAGCCGGCCCTTGCCGTCCTCCGTCGGACAGACGCCGCCTTCGCACAGCCATGCGCCGCCCCATTGGAAGACGTCGCCCTGCTTGGACAGATGCTGAATGCCGTCGTAATTGGGGGCGGCTTTAGCGATCTCCTCGCGGATGCTCGCCGCGTCCCGGAATGCCGCTTTCGATCCGTCCTCCGGCCTGACCCTCGCCGCAAGTTCCCCGTAGATGGCCCACTCGGGACGCGCTTCCGGCATGCGGGGACCGCGGATCTCCGGCGAGAAGTACACCATGCGCTCCGTAGACGTGGACGTGCCTCCGCCGGGCTGCTCGTAGCGCGTCATCGCCGGAAGCACCCACACCTCTTCGCGGGCGTCGGCGAGCGTCGACGTGTTGAGCACGATATCCTGGTGAACGCGCACGTCGACGTTCTCCAGGCAGCGCTTGACGAAATCGGGCTCGGGCATCGTCTCCAGGAAGTTGCCGCCCGACGTGTAGAACAGCTTCAGCTTGCGCTCGTGATCGCCCGGCAGCAGCGCGTTCTCCAAAGATACGCCTACGATATCCCCTTGCCAGTTCGGAAGCTCGAAGCCCCATAACCGCTCGATTCGTTCGATGTCCGCGCCGGCAAACTCCCCGCCGGGCAGGCTGAACGGATCGGCGCCCATCTCGCCGGAGCCCTGCACGCCGCTGTGCCCGCGGATCGGCATGACGCCGCAATGCTTGCGGCCGAGGAAGCCGCGCAGAAGCGCAAGGTTGGCGACTTGCGAGATGTTGTCGGTGCCGAAGCGGTGCTGCGTCAGGCCCATGCTCCAGACGAACACGCCGGAGCGGGAAGTCGCCAGCAGCCGCGCGAGTTCGCCGATTCTGCCCCGGGACAAGCCGGAGGAGCGTTCGATCGCTCCCCATTGCTGCTTCTGGATATGCGTCTTCAGCTCTTGAAAGCCGGAGGCGTGCTCGAGCACGAACGCATGATCGATCGCGGAGCCGGGCGCCGACGCCTCCATTTCGAACCAAATTTTCATGATTCCGTTCATGAGGGCGATGTCTCCGCCGATGTTCACCTGATAGAAGTCGTCGGCAAGTTTGGTCCCGAAGAGCGCCGATTCCGGAATCGAAGGAATCCAATAACCTTCCATCGCCGGCTCGCGGTACGGGTTGATCACGACGATCTTCGTTCCGGTGCGTTTGGCCGCGTACATGTACTTCGTGGATACCGGCTGATTGTTCGCCGCGACGCTCCCCCAGAACACGAGCACGTCGGTGCCGATCCAATCGTTGTAGTTGCAGCTTGAGGCCCCGATGCCTAGCGAGCGCTTGAGCGCGGTCTTCGAAGGAGAGTGGCAGATCCGCGAAGCGTTGTCGATATTGTTGGTGCCGATGTAGCGGGCGGCCTTCGCCGCGGCGTAATAAGACTCGTTCGTAATGCCGCGGGCGGTAAGATAAAAAGCCAGCTGCTTCGGATCGATGCCGCGGATCTTGCCTGCGATTCGGTCCAAAGCCTCGTCCCACGAAGCACGCCGAAAAGCACGTTCGCCGTTGCGTCTGACGAGTGGATACGGAATACGGCCGAGCTTGCGAAGCTGCGCGCTGTTCATCCTCCTCAGCTCGTCGATATCGGAGTGCAGCGTTTCGGGCTTGATCGCGGGCATCGTGTTCAGGCGCAGCACGTTGAGCCGCGTCGTGCACAGATGCGGTCCGGTCAACGTCTGGTCGTACAAACCCGCCACTCCCAGCGCGCACCCGTCGCACACGCCCTGAGTCAAAATCCGGTAGGCGTAGGGCAGGTTGTCCCGATTATCCCATACCACCTTCATCGTGTCGCGAATATGCTTAGGCTTGATTTTTCCGAGTCCGAACGGCACTTTGCTTACCCACAGCTTCGAGTCCGGTCTCCCCGGCAGCTTGGATCTGCCCGGATGCTTCGTGCTTCCCATCTCTATCCCTCGTTTCCGATCCCTATAAAAAAACGCCAAACCAACGCCGTCTTCTTACGGAAGAATGCTGGTCGGGCGGTTAGTCCCTGCAGGAGCGCTGCCGGGTTCCAAGCCAGTCGTATGGAATCTATCCTTATTAGGTTGACGAACCGAATTTGCGCTGCAGATCCTCGTCGAACACGATGTCGACATGCCGAATTCTTTGACGACGTCGATGTCGAGATACAGGCCTACGAACTTGGCTCCGAGAAGCCGTTCCATCTCCACGGGAGGATGCTTGCGGTAAGCTTTGACGAGATTGCTGAATTCGGCTTCATAGCGTTTCATTACTTTCCCTCGAATCCCCCAGATCCGGCGGCAGGCGCGCTGCTTCCGCGACAAAGGGCAATGATAGCCTTATCTTAGCAAGAAAACGCCTTCATCGGCAACGTTAATTTGTAACGACTATTTCGCCGAAAAACAAGATGCCGATACCTGTCCCGTTTGCTACAATAAAGCTACCAAAAAGAAAGGAGAAAGGAAGCCATGGATCAGGAACTGAAAGGGATACTCGAGTCGATTCAAAACGAACTGAAATCCGTCAAAGAAAATCAGGAAACGTTCGCAAAAGAGGTCAATCACAGATTTGACGCCGTGGACGACAGACTTAACGGCATTG
>JAEZZE010000275.1 GCA_023418755.1 Bacillota bacterium
GCCAGGTCGCGATGTATCCGGGCGGACTGTGGGAGATCCCGAACCGTTTTCAAAATCAAATGGTAGACGAATACGGGTTCGTCCACTTTCCGAAGGGGCCTAAAGCAAGCGGATTCATTATGGGCCAAACTCAACTGCACGTGTATATGATCCCGCGCGGAGTGAAGGACGCCAAAATCGTCTACAAGATTTGGGAGGATTTGCAGGATTTCGACAGCATCGAAGAAAACAACCGCACGGCGGCCGAAACCAATTTCTCGGACGAAGATTCCGTGGAGACCGCTCTGAACACGTTTAACATTACGAAATTCGGACGGTTCGGAGCTTACGACATCGAATCCGCGATGTGGGACTTGGTTCGGGATATTTCCGATGCCAAGGTCACGCCCGCATCCGGCGTCGCGAAGGTTCTGCCTACGATGCAGGCCAACGTGGACAAGGCGCTGTCCGGGGAATAAAGGAAAAAAACGATACCCGAAGCAAATCCCTGTCCGTTCCGGCGATAGGGATTTGCTTTCCCCGCAGCAGGGTTCGGGCGATAGAACACATTATTCGGCAAGGCAGGGGATCGTATTGAAAATGCCAAGAATGGCTCGCGTCGCGGGAGCCGCGGCGCTCCTGATTTTCGCGATCGTTCCCGCGGAAAGCGGTTGGTCCAAAACGGCGAACGTCCACGTGAAGCCAAGCGGGTCGGATCGTCCTTATGAAGTCGAAGTCTTCCAGGAAGACGGCTACGACGCCTATTTGCGGAAGCATGAACATGCGGCGAGGCCGAATCGCGAAATCGTCGTCGAAGGCGGGGCCTTTGCGGATTCCGAGGGCATGGAACCGATAATCGTCGCCGAAGCGGGCGGCAGGCGCGGCAATTTCGTTGAAACCGCCGACAGCGGATCGATCAGTTGGGACGTCGCGATCCCGGAAGACGGCTTCTATCATCTAAAACTTCGCTACTATACCGTCGAGGGCAAATCCTCCTCGATCGAAAGAATGCTGAAGCTGGACGGAGATCTGCCGTTTGCCGGGGCGAGAAGCTTTATTTTTCCGCGCATTTGGACGAACGAGAACGAACGGCTCGAACAGGATAACCGCGGGAACGATATCCGTCCCCGCCAGGTGGAGATCCCCGGTTGGCAAGAGCTCCCCTTCAAGGACTCCGAAGGCTACCAGGAGGAGCCCTATTCCTTTTATTTCACGGCAGGCAAGCATAGGCTTACGCTCGTTTCCTTGAAAGAACCGATGATTATCGACGCGATTGTCATCGGGCAATTGGGCGAGCCGCCCGCATACGAGGAGGTCGAGCGACAGTATCGGGACAGGGGGTTGCGGGAAACGAGCGGCCATCTGATCAAAATCCAGGGCGAGGACGCGAGCTTCAAATCGTCGCCGACGCTATACCCGATTACGGATCGCTCCAGTCCGAATACCGAGCCGCAATCCATATCGGAAGTTCGCATCAATACGATCGGCGGCCACAACTGGAGAATGCCTGGAGAAACTCTAACGTGGAAAATCGACGTCCCCGAGGATGGATTATATAAAATCGCTCTGAAAAGCAGGCAGGAGTTTTTGCGCGGCATCTATTCGACCCGAACGTTGCGGGTCGATAACGAAATTCCGTTCCGGGAATTGCGGGAAATCCCGTTTAATTATTCGAGCGAATGGCAAATGACCGCGATCGGCGACGGCAGCG
The DNA here is from genome assembly GCA_023418755.1 of Bacillota bacterium. Classification (GTDB taxonomy): domain Bacteria; phylum Bacillota; class Bacilli; order Paenibacillales; family Paenibacillaceae; genus Cohnella. Next base: position 1,691 of record JAEZZE010000275.1, read on the forward strand.
ACCCTTATCTGTTCCATCTGACGAAAGGCGAGCACGAGCTGGAGCTGGAGGTCAGCTTAGGCTCGGCGGCTCCGCTGATCCGTCAGGTTCAATCGAGCATACTGGAGTTGAATGCGGTATACCGCAAAGTATTGATGATTACCGGCGGAGTTCCCGATCCGTTCAGGGATTACAATCTGGAGCGGAAAATTCCGGAGATGACCGAAGTGTTCAGTCGGCAGAGCGACATCCTCTACAAGGTTTCCGATCAATTGGTCGCCATTACGGGCGAGAAAAGCGACCAAGTGGCTATTCTGACGAAGACGGCCTACCAGCTTGCGGACTTGGCCGAACACCCGGAGACGCTGCAGAATCGACTGGAAGCGTTCAAAATCAATGTCGGCGGACTGGGCACCTGGATTTTGCAGGTGAGAGAGCAGCCGCTCGAGATCGATTATCTGATCGTCGCTTCGCCGGATCGGCAGCTGCCGAAAGCCGGATCCTCCTTCGGCAGCAAGATGAAGCATGAAGCTCGGACGTTGTTCAGCTCCTTCTTCGTCGATTACAACAGCATCGGCAATACGAGCGAACGCGAGCGCTCGGTGACCGTATGGATCGGAACCGGACGAGATCAGGCCCAGGTGCTCAAAGCGTTGGCCGACGATACGTTCTCGCGGCAGACGGGCATCAGCGTCGACCTGAAGCTGGTCAACCCGACCGTGCTCATGCCGGCGACGTTGTCGGGGCAGGGGCCGGACGTCGCGATGCAAATCTCGAACGACATTCCGGTCAACTACGGCATGCGGAAGGCCATCGTCGATCTGACCCGGTTCAGCGACTATGACGAAGTAGCCGGAAGGTTCCGCGACAGCGCGCTGACGCCTTACAAGTACCGGGGCGCCGTCTTCGGCCTGCCGGAGCAGCAGGTTTTTCCGATGCTGTTTTACCGCAAGGACATTCTGGACGAGCTCGGGCTGAGCGTGCCGGAAACCTGGGACGACGTATACGAGATCATTCCGGTGCTGAAAAAGCATCATATGGACTTCTCGCTGCCGATTGCCGAGACGTCGGGCGTATCGACGCTGGAGCCGAGCAAGGCGTTCGCGATGCTGCTCTATCAGCAAGACGGCGCGTTCTACGGCAATGACGGCGAGCGAAGCGGTCTGGATTCGGAAGCCTCGATGCAGGCGTTCAGGAAATGGACCGATTTCTTCGTCAATTACAAGTTCCCGCTCCAGTTCGACCTGACCACCCGATTCAGAACCGGAGAGATTCCGATGGCCATTACGGACTATACGTTTTACAATACGCTGTCGGTTTCGGCTCCCGAAATAAGAGGGCTATGGGATTTCGCGACCGTGCCGGGCATGGTTCGGGAAGACGGCTCGATCCGGCGCGACGTTTCGAGCGGAGGCACCTCGGTGATCATGATGGATCAGGCGAAGGATAAAGAAGCGGCATGGGAATTCATGAAGTGGTGGACGAGCACGGAAACGCAGGTCCGTTTCGGCCGCGAGATGGAAGGGTTGATGGGCGCGGCGGCCCGCTACCCGACGGCCAATATCGAAGCGCTTAAGGAACTGCCGTGGCCGACGTCCGATTATCGGAATTTGGAGCTGCAGTGGCAATGGGTGAAGGGAATCCCGGAAGTTCCCGGCGGCTATTATACCGGGCGCAATCTCGATAACGCCTTCAGGGAAGTCATTAACAACGGCACGCATCCAAGAGACGCGCTGTACGATTACGTGGAAGAGATCAACCGGGAAATCGAATTCAAGCACAAAGAAATGAATCTGAATCGAAGTCAGAGGTGACCGGATTGCAGCAGTCGGAAGCATTGCCCGAAACCTGGAAGGAAGCTTCGCCGCAAACCGTCGCGCATCGGAGGCCGGGCATATTCAAGCAGATCGCGACGGACTTCAAGCGCGACAAGCATTTGTACGTGTTGATCGCTCCTTACATGGTATTGTTCTTCATCTTTACGGTATTGCCGGTCGCGATGTCGATTCTGATCAGCCTGACCTATTTCAATATGCTGGAATTCCCGCGATGGGCGGGCTGGTCGAATTATACGCGTTTGTTTTTGGACGACGATATCTTTCTGATCGCGCTAAAGAATACGCTGATTTTCGCCGTGATTACGGGGCCGATCAGCTATATCGCCTGTTTCGTTTTCGCTTGGCTGATTAACGAGCTGCGGCCTAAGGTCAGGGCGTTTATGACGCTGGTTTTTTACGCCCCTTCGATATCGGGCAACATCTATTTCATTTGGCAAATTATGTTCTCCGGGGATTCCTACGGAATCGTGAACGGATTTCTGATGAGAACCGGATTTATCAGCGAACCGATCCTCTGGTTCCAGGATCCGAAATATACGCTCATGATCATCATTATCGTGCAATTGTGGCTAAGTCTCGGCACGAGCTTCCTGGCTTTTATCGCCGGCTTGCAGACCGTCGACAGAACGCTGTTCGAGGCCGGCGCCGTGGACGGCATCCGCAACCGCTGGCAGGAGCTTTGGTATATTACGCTGCCTTCGATGCGCCCGCAGCTGATGTTCGGCGCGGTGATTCAGATTACGGCGTCGTTCGCGGTAGCGGACGTGGCGATGAATCTGGCGGGCTTCCCGAGCGTGCAATATTCGGCGCATACGGTCGTCACCCATCTGATCGACTACGGGACGATCCGCTTCGAGATGGGCTATGCGTCCTCGATCGCGACGGTTCTGTTCGTCATGATGCTCGGCTCCAACCTGATCATTCAGAAGCTGCTTAAGAAGGTAGGTGAATAGCCCCGTGAAGCTGGCGTTTCGGTTAAGCGGCGCAAGAAGAATCAACCGTTCCTGGCAGGTCGATTTTCTGCTGTTTCTTTTGCTCGGCCTGTTCGGAGCTTTTATGGCCATTCCGCTGGTCTACGCCGTTAACAATGCGTTCAAACCGCTGGACGAGCTATTCCTGTTTCCTCCGAAAATATTCGTGCGCAACCCGACGTTCAACAATTTTCCCGATTTGTTCCATCTGATGGCGAAGTCCTGGGTTCCGTTCTCGCGCTATATTTTCAACACGGTGTTCATCACGTTCGCGGGAACCGTCGGGCACGTCGTGCTCGCCTCGGCGGCGGCTTATCCGCTGGCCAAATATCGATTCCGGGGCTCCAAGGCGCTGTTCGCGATCGTCGTTCTGTCGCTGATGTTCTCCACGCAGGTAACGGCGATTCCGAACTACATGACGATGTCCGCGCTCGGCTGGATCGATACGTATTGGGCGATAATCGTCCCTGCGTTCGCCTTTCCGCTCGGTCTCTATCTCATGAAGCAATTCATCGAGCAGATTCCGATGGCTTTGATCGAATCGGCCAAGATCGACGGCGCGAACGAATACCGCGTCTTCTGGACGATCGTCATGCCTCTCGTCAAACCGGCCTGGTTCACGCTTATTATTCTGCTGTTCCAGATGCTGTGGGCGACGGACGGCGGAAGCTTCATCTACAGCGAGGAGCTCAAGACGATGCACTTCGCGATGGGGCAGATCATCCAGGGCGGAATCGCCCGCGCGGGCGTGGCGGCGGCGGTTGCCCTGCTGCTTATGGTTGTTCCGGTTGTCCTGTTCGTCGTTACGCAAAGCAAGATCATCCAGACAATGGCGACTTCCGGCATTAAGGAATAGGGCAGGGGGGAAGAGGTTGAAGCTGATCAAGACAATAGGGGCGGCGGCTTTGCTGCTTGCCGCGTGCGGCGTGTTCGCCTCGCCGATCCAGGCGGCTCCCTACGAGGGGTATTCGTATAGTTACTGGGGCGATTCCTCCAGCACTCCGAATGCCTACTTGCCGGAGACGATCGTCGACGGAGTCGACCAAGGCGCCGGCAAGCTGCAAGGGCCGACGGACATGTTCGTGTCGGAGGACGGCCACGTCTACGTGCTGGATGCCGGGAACGGGCGGATCGTCGTTTTCGACGAACAATGGAACGCCGTCAAGCAATTGAACGGGTTTAGCAGGGAGGGCAAACAAGAGAGCTTTGCCAACCCGCAAGGGATATTCGTAACGGCCGAAGGAAACATCTACGTGGCCGACACCGACAACGGCAGAGTCTTAGAGCTCACGGCCGACGGTTCGCTGGTCAGGGAGATCGGATCGCCCAAGTCCGAGGTCATTCCTCCGGGGTTCGAATACTTTCCGCGGAAGCTGGCCGTCGATAGGGCCGGACGTATTTACGTCATCGGCAGAGGCGTGTTCGACGGCATAATGGAGATGGATTCCGACGGCAACTTCACTGGCTTCATAGGGACGAACAAGGTCTCCTTCGACTTTGCGGATTATCTATGGAAGCGCCTATCGACCAAGGAGCAGCGCAGCAAGCTCGCCCAATTCGTTCCGTTGGAATTCAACAATCTGGACTTGGACAAGGAGGGCTTCCTCTTCACGACGACGGCCGAAGTCGGTTCCGAAGAGCCGATCAAGCGGCTTAATCCGACCGGAGTCGACGTGCTGCGCAGGGAAGGCTACATTTCTCCGAAGGGCGACTCGTATTCGGGCCATCCGGACGCAAGCTCCTTGCTGATCGACATCAAAGTCGGAGATAACGGGATCTACAGCGCGCTCGACTCCAGAAAGGGCCGCATTTTCACTTATAACGAAGACGGGAGCTTGATGTACATTTTCGGAAGGCTCGGGGAACAGGAAGGCACCTTCAAAACCCCGGTCGCGATCGAAAGCCGGGGAGACCGCTTCTTCGTGCTCGACCAGGGCATGAACCGGATCACCGTATTCAAGCCGACCCGTTACGGCGCGTTGATCAACGAAGCCAACGAGCTGCTCGTCACGGGGAAATACAATGAGGCGGAGAACAAGTGGAGAGAGCTCCTGACGCTGAACGCCAACTACGAAAGCGCCTATGTCGGGATCGGCAAGGCGATGCTGCGCCAAGGGGAAAACAAGCTGGCTATGGAAAATCTGAAGCTCGGCTATGACAGAGCTTACTACTCCAAAGCCTTCGGCAAGTACCGCAAGGACATGATCCGGAAGCATCTCGGGGCGGGCTTGACGGGCGCGATCGCGCTAGGCGCGGCGCTGTGGGGCTGGAGCTTGTTTAAAAGACGGTCGAACGGAAAGGTGAAGGCGAATGTTACGTGAGTTGACCAAATTTCCGTTCTACGTACTGCTTCATCCGTTCCAGGGGTACTGGGATCTGAAGTACGAGAACAGGGGCAAGCTGCGGGTCGCTTTGGCGATTTTGCTGATTTTGGCGATCGCCACCATTGTGCTGAGGCAGTATGCCGGTTTTGTCGTCAATTACAACTATCCTTACGATCTGAACAGCATCGGCGAATTGCAATATATCGTGCTCCCCTTTTTCCTGTGGTGCGTAGCCAACTGGTCGCTGACGACGCTGATGGACGG
>JAEZZE010000313.1 GCA_023418755.1 Bacillota bacterium
CTAACCGAGGGCGCTCGGCCGAATCGGCGAAGATAAGCACGTGCCGCGATACTAACCGCGGGCGCTCGGCCGAATGGGCGAAGATAAGCACGTGTCGCGACCCTAACCGAGGGCGCCCGGCCGAATCGGCGAAGATAAGCACGTGTCGCGATACTAACCGAGGGTACTCGGCCGAATCGGCGAAGATAAGCACGTATCGCGATACTAACCGAGGGCGCTCGGCCGAATTGGCGAAGATAAGCACGTGTCGCGACACTAACTGGGGGAGTTCGACCGAATCGGCGAGGATAAGCACGTGCCGCGATACTAACGGAGAGGGCTCAGCCGGATCGTGTGCGATAAGCACGTATCGCGACACTAACCGAGGGTACTCGGCCGAATCGGCGAGTATAAGCACGTGCCGCGATACTAACCGAGGGCGCTCTGCCGAATCGACGAGTATAAGCACGTGCCGCGACACTCCGGCAAGCAATACGGCCGGAGACACAAAACGGATAGAGCGGGAGCGAGCGGGGATGAGGAGTCCGCGCTACTCCCGCTCTATTGCGTCTTGCGAAAAGTGCGACGCTAAAGTATACTAATCCCAATTCGGGAGGAGTGTAGCCGCATGGACATGGATAAATCGGACAAGACTCCGATGTATCGATATATTATGAACGATATTAAGCGCAAGATCGAGACGGGGGAGCTTAAGGCTCACGACCCGCTCCCGACGCAGATCGATCTGGCCAAAGAATATCATACGAGCGAGATCACGTCGCGCAGGGCGCTGTCCGACCTCGTCCAAGAGGGCTACGTATACCGTATTCGCGGCAAGGGAACCTTCATCCGGGAAAGCGCCGCCTCCGACGGGCCGAAGCCGATCCGAACGATCTTTTTCGCCTATCAGAACCATGAGGTTTCGGACTTTAACCACCCGTTTTTTACCGATATGTTCGAGGGGATCAAGAGGACGTGCGAGGAGAACGGAGTCGCCTTCCATATGTGGAATATCGGCAACGACTACGAGCTGCCGCAGGATCCTTACGCGGGCATCGTTCTGCTGACGACGATGGATTCGTTCGACCAAACGCGCCTGTCCGCCTGGCAGCGCGAGAAGCGGCGCATAGTCACCGTCCATTTCTATTATCCCCATCTCGGTATTCCATACGTCATCGTAGACAACCTGACCGGCGGGTATCTCGCGACTCAGCATTTGCTGTCTTTGGGACATCGGCGCATCGGAGTGATCCTGACCGGCAATTCGATTCTGGAAATCAACCAGGAATTTTCCCTGCGGCTGCAGGGCTACCGGCTTGCGCTGTCCCAGCGTCAAATTCCTTTCGATCCCGAGCTGGTCGCCATCATGAGCGGAGATCACGAAAGGGTCGGGATGGGCAATGACGGCTTCCGCCGGCTGATGGCGCTGAAAGATCCGCCGACGGCGATCTTCGCGACGAGCGATTACAAAGCTTTCGGGGCGATGAACGCCGCCAAGGAGCTCGGAATGAAGGTGCCGGAGGAGATCAGCATTATGGGGTACGACGACGTCAAAGTGAGCGAGTATACGTATCCGACGCTCTCCACCGTTAATCAGAATACGTATAAGCTCGGTCAAAGAGCCGCGGAAATCTTGCTTCACGAAATGAAAGACGGGGATGATCGGCTTCTGAAGGACGAGATCGTGCCTACGCTAGTGCAGAGAGGAAGTACGGGAGCCGCCCCGGGGACCGCCGGCGGCAAGTAATTGAATAGCCGGAGCTCAGCTCCGAGCGTTGGGCTGTCGGAAAGTTGGCGACAGCCTTTCTTTTTTCGAAAAACGGGAATCGGAAGCCCTTGGGTACGAAAAAAACATTGCGATAGGATCAAATATATAGTATTCTTTTAATTGTAAAGTATACGAAATTAAATACATTATACTTTGCTGGACTTTAGGATTGGGGTGTGGTCAACGCCGTAGGCAGAGGAAGCCGAAAGTTGACAATCCTATAATGTCAATGAAGAAAGCGCTTCAACAAAAAAACGACGAAAATGAGGGTGAGATCGACATGTTCAAAAAGAAGGGGCTGGCTCTACTACTTGGTATACTTATGCTAACCTCGCTGCTGGCTGCATGCAGTAAAAACAACAATGCCGCCGAGTCGAGTCCGTCCGGCACGACCCCGAGCTCCAGCCCGCCGGCATCGGAGACCGCTTCCGAAAGCCCTTCGGAAGCGGCGCGAGAGTTGAAGGGAACGATCAACATTTCCTTGCCCAACGCATCCTCCTCCGTATGGAACGCTGTCGCGAACGGCTATATGGCCAAAAACCCGGGCGTCAAAGTCACGGTCGACAACAAGCCGATGGAAGGCTATAAGGAATGGCTGACGGCCCAGTTCGCGGCCGGCACGCCGGAAGTGGACATGGTCGTGAACAACGAGGTCGCGGCTCTGATCAACGAACGCAAGTTCATGGATTATTACGCTTATTTCGATAAAATGAATCCTTACACCGGCAAGCCGTGGGTGGATTCGCTGGATCTCGGGGCGATGGGCATCAATCTCGAGGGCGTCAGCTCCGAGGATTTCCTGGCCAACCTCAACTTCGAATCCGTGCAGATCGTATGGGTGTACAACAAGGAGATTTTCGAGAAGGTCGGCATTACGCAGGCGCCGAAGACGTTTAACGAGCTGATCGACGCTTTCGAAAAAATCAAAGCCGCGGGTTACACGCCGCTGGCGCTGGCCGGAGATTCGACTTCGATGTGGAGCGGCGAGGCCGGGTGGCTCGTACGGATCTACGCGGATCAATATTTGCGCGATTTCATTAACGTCATCCGTTCCCAGGAGCAGGACTATTCGTACGTTCCGGAGATCGACAGCGCATGGCAGTACGATTTAACCGATCCGTATAACGATTCGAACAGCAACGTCACGAAGAACGAAATGCGCCACTTGAAGGCGATTCGCGATAAAGAAGGACCTTATCAGGTAGAAGGCAACCCGAAGTGGGTCGCCTATGCCGATAATCTGAAGCGCTTGTTCCAATACGTCCCCGAGGGCTTCTTCGGCGTGAAGGCCGAGCAGGCGTACAACCTCTTCCTGACCGGCAAAGCCGCTACGCTGATGGGGACGCCCGGCCACTACTTCCAGTTGCCGAAAGACTTCGCCGACGAAGAGAAAACCGGCGCCAAGGGCGGCGTGAAGCCGTTCGAATACGGATTTTTCAATATGCCGTCGATGGAAGGCCCCGAAGTCATGGCGCCGGCCAGAACGATTCAAATTCCGATCGGCTTCTACGGCTTCGTGAACAAGTCGGCCGAGCAGAACGAGCTGAACGCGGACTTCATGATGTATTTGACCAGCCCAGAAGGTTACGGCGTATACGTCAAGGCGATTCAAGAGAGCGACGACGCTTCTCTGGCCGGCTCTCCGGCGCTGAAAGACATAACGCTTCCGCCGGAAATGGCTTCCGCTTTCGCGGACTTTGCTCCTATCGGAAATACCGAGGGGTACTGGAGCCCGGGTAACCAGCTTGCCCGCGGTCTGATGGACTACCAGCCTTCCGTGCAGGACTGGGTCGGCAGCGTGCAGCGCTTCTTCGACGGCAAGCTGACGACGGAGCAGTACTTGAAGGAGCTGCAGACCAATATCGACAAATATTTGGAGCCGGCATTGAAGCAGGCGAAGAAGGAACTGTCCGATCTCGACACGCCGGAAAGACGGCCGCCTGAACGGCAATAAGCGGACGCGCACGGCACGGGCCGATATTCGGCTCGTGCCGTTGGACGCTTAGCGTCGATAAGGATCATGCGCGGAAGGGGAGAACAGGCAGCATGAGGAAAATCGCATGGCTTGCGATGGCATTGTTTTTTCTGCCGGGAATCTTCCCGGGCGCCGCGTCGGCGCAGGAGGGGTGGTCCGTCGAGACCGGGGCGGATATGACATCCATCTCGGCGGCTCCGGACGGCAGCCGCATTGCCGTCGGCAGCCGGGACGCCAAGGCGCTCGTCTATAACGCGGACGGGGGACTGGCATTCGAAGCGCAGGCCGGCAACGTCGTAAACGCGGTCGAGCTGCTGGAGGACGGCGCTCTGCTGTCCGCTTCGGACGATCGGCGGCTATATGCATACGATCGCGACGGAAAGCTGCTATGGGAAGCGGATCTGAAACGCCAGGTGAAGAGCATGTCCGCTTCGGACGACGGCTCTCTGATCGCCGCCGTCGTTCAGCGTAACGGCGATCTTCTGTACATCGACGGCAAAACCGGCGAGCAGATCGGCGCCGTGCCGATCAGCACGACGATGCGGACGGTCAAAGTATCGGAGAACGGAGAATGGACGGTCGTCGGCTCGACGGATCAGTTCGCGCATTTGCTTGGTCGGGAAGGCGTCGTCATAGGAAAGTTCGGGGCCAAAGGGCAAATTCAGGCGATCGACGTTTCCAACGAAGGCTATACGGCGATCGGAACGAAGCTGAACGAAGTGGAGTTGTTTAACCCGCAAGGACAGTTGACGAATACCGCGAAAACAAGGGACCACGTAACGGACATCGCTTTCTCCGCCGACGGAACCACGATCGGCGTATCGGATCTGTCCGGCTACTTTTATATTTTCGACGCGAACGGGACGAAGCTGTGGGAATCCAAAGGCGGCAGCAACGGCCGCGCCGTCGCCTTCGATCCGGAGGGCAAGACGCTGTACGGCGGCGCGAACGACGGCCGCATCGTCGCCTTCGACGTCGGAAGCGTGATCGCCAAGTCGAAGAGCGAGGCCAGAGTGAAGACGATCGCATGGGGGATCGCCGTTCTCGCGGTTCTCGCATTGATCGCGTTCCTGCTGGGATGGATGAAGAGACGAAACAAGCTCGGTATTTTCCGGGAAATATGGCGTTCGAAGTGGATTTATGTCGGACTCGCGCCAAGCTTCGCCTTAATTTTTACGTTTCTGTACTTTCCCGCTTTCTCCGGACTGTTCCATTCCCTGTACGAATGGCAGCCGGGCGGTCGGACGACCTTCATCGGACTGGACAATTTCAAGCGCATGCTGAACGACCCGTTCGTCTCCAAAGGTCTCGGAAATCTGATCATTCTGGTCGTGACGGGACTGATCAAAACGCTCATCCCCCCGCTGATCGTCGCGGAGCTGATCTATCATCTGCGCAGCAAAAGGCTGCAATACGGATTCCGCACCGCCTTTACGGCGTCGATGGTCATTCCCGGCGTCGCGGGGTTGCTCATATGGCAAAATTTTTACGATCCCAATCTGGGGCTGTTCAACAATTTCCTGCGACTGATCGGACTCGGCTCGTGGGCTCACGGCTGGCTCGGCGATCCGGATACGGCGCTATGGGCGCTCATTTTCATCGGCTTCCCGTTTGTCGGCATCTTGCAGCTGCTCGTCTTCTATGCAGGGCTGCTCTCGATCTCGGAAGAGATGATCGAGTCGGCGAGAATCGACGGAGCCACCTTGCCGCGCATTATCCGTTCGATTCATCTGCCGCTGCTTGCCGGTCAATTCAAGTTTCTGATCATTCTCGGGCTGATCGGCATCATTCAGGACTTCAACGGCATCCTCATCGTGACGGGCGGCGGGCCGATGGATTCGACTTACGTTCCGGCGCTGCAGATGTATTACGCGGCGACCAAGTTCAACGAGCTCGGCTATGCGTCGGCGCTTGGGGTCAGCATGTTCGCCGTCATTCTCGTCATTACGATCATCAACCTGAAATTCATCAAAACGGAAGATCATTAAAGGGGGGACGAGACCATGCGGTTGTTCAAAATCACTCATGTCCGCCAGCTTGTCATCATCGCTCTGCTGGCGGTACTCGTCTTTCTGACGCTCGTGCCGATTCTGTTCATGCTCGTGAGTTCCCTGAAGAGCAACGCGCAAATCTTGGGCAACTTCTGGGGGCTGCCCGCTCCGGCCAGATGGGGCAACTACGGCGAAGCCTTCCATAGCATTTGGCGTTATATCGTCAATACGCTCGTCTACGCCGTCGTCGGGAGCGTTCTCGTCATGGCGCTGTCTTCGGTGTCCGGCTATCTGTTCGCGAAGAAGACGTTCCCGGGCAAGGATTTTCTGTTCATGCTGATGCTGGCCATGATGATGGTTCCCGGTATTCTGACGCTGATTCCTTCCTATGTTCTCTATGAAAATATGGGGCTGACGAATACGCCGTGGGCGATCATTATCGCTTGCGCGGCAGGGGGGCAAATATTCGGGACGTTTCTGTGCAGAACGTTCATGGCCGGGTTGCCGAGCGAATTGTTCGAGGCGGCGCGCATCGACGGAGCGACGGAAGGGCGCGTGTTCCTTCAGGTCGTCATTCCGTTGTCCGTGCCTATTCTGGCTACGCTGTTCATCATGCAGTCCGTCGGCGTGTACAACGATTATATCTGGCCGCTGCTGACGATCCGCGACAGCAATCTTCAGGTCATCGCGGTCGGGCTGACGATCTTCACCAAGCAGTTCGGCATTACCGATCTGGGAACGCGGTTCGCCGCGTATACGATCGCGTCGCTGCCGCTGCTGGCCATTTTCTCCTTCGGGATGAAGTATTACATTCAAGGCATGA
>JAEZZE010000380.1 GCA_023418755.1 Bacillota bacterium
CTAACCCCCCTCGAAAATCCGCCACTTTGGCCCGGGATACTCGATAAAACCTGCTATCCCCCCTAAAAATCCGCCATTTAGGCTCGAGATACTCGATAAAACCTGCTATCCCCGGAGCCCGCCGAACGGGACGGATGCAGGCCCATGAGGGAGGACATCATTTAGTCATTTACAAATCGATAATTTAGTATAATAATATATATTAATTATACTATTTAATATAAGGTTGTGGCAGCTTGTGAAATCATTGCCGCTTTATAAACAGATTCAGCAGGATATCCGGCGGCTGATCGCGATCGGCCGCCTCCGCGAAGGCGACCGCGTGCCCTCCGAGAAAGAGCTGGCCGAGAAGTACAGGGTCAGTCAGATCACGAGCAAGAACGCGTTGCTCGGCTTGATGGAGGAGGGGCTGCTCATTCGCATTCAGGGCAAAGGCACGTTCGTGATGAGCCGATCGGAGGCCGCGGCGGGGCTCGATCCGCAGGCGGAATTGGGAGCGCTGTCATTGAGGAGCGGACGGATCGGGCTCGTGCTGCCGACGATGAAGACGAAGGTCGACATGAGGTTCCTCGACTATATCGAGAAATACGCGACCGCCGCCGGATTCGAGGTGCTGCTGCGGATTACCCGCGAATCGCAGCGGGAGGAGGCGAACGTCATCGCTTCGTTCCTGAAGCAGGGCGTCGACGGCATGATTATTTTTCCGGTGGAGAACGAGACGTACAACGATTCGATTTTGCGACTGTCGCTGGACCGCTTCCCGTTCGTGCTCATCGACCGCTTCCTGAAAGGAATCAAGTCCTATAGCGTCAATTCGGACAACGTCGGCGGCGCAAGAGCGGCGGTCGAAAAGCTGCTGGCCAAGGGCCACGCCTCCATCGCGTTCGTGTCCCCTGAGATTACGAATACGGTAACCGACGAGCGGGCGCAAGGCTTCGAGCAGGTGTTTCTGGAACGGAAGGCGTCGATCGACAAAAACCTGTGGTGTCTGCTGCCGCTCGAGACGATCGCCTCGGGCCGGGCCGAGCAGGAGATTACCGCTTTTCTGGCCGAGCGCCCCGAGGTGACCGCCGTCATAACCGCGAACACGGAGCTTTGCCAGTACGTCTGGAAAGCGGCGCAGGCGATTCGGAGAACCGTTCCAGAAAAACTGGAGCTGGCGACGTTCGATCCCCCCGACTTGCCCCACGTGTCCTATATCCGGCAGAACGAGGAGGAGATGTGCAGATTAACGGTAGAGCTGCTCGTCGAACAAATCAACGGCCGCCACGATACGCGCAGAATGATCGTTCCTGTTTCGTATATCGAGGCAGAAAATGTATGATTTTATACTAAATACATGATATAAAATTATATTAATATATAATAAAATGGGTTTGTAAAGCGCTTTCAAAAATCATTTAACCGAAAGAAGAGGGGATTTGAGTGAAGCGTAAAAGCAAATGGGTAGGTTCCGTCTTAATGTCCGCGATGCTGGTATTGTCCGCGTGCAGCGGAGGAAACGGCAAGGGAAGCGATGCCTCTCCTTCCTCCAGCCCGGCAGGCTCGTCGAGCCAGCCGAGCGCCTCGGCGTCCGAAGGCGGCAAAGAGCCGGTCACGATCGAATTCATGGGGCACGGCAACCCGAACGAGAAAAAGATTTTCGAGAAGCTGATCGCTTCCTTCGAGGAGAAGTACCCGAACGTGACCGTCAAGTACACGTCGGTCCCTCCCGGAGAATATTCGCAGAAGCTGACGACGCTCGTCAGCTCGGGCAAGGCGCCGGACGTGTTCTACGTCGGAGGCTCCGAGTTTTACCGCTTCGCGGCCGCCGGAACGGTGCTGAACATCCAATCCTATCTGGATCAGACGGCGCTGTTTAATCCGGACAACGTCTGGAAGCAGGCGCTGGACCGGTACCGCTTCGACGGAAGCAAGGTCGGCTCCGGCGAACTGTACGGACTTCCGAAGGACGTCGGACCGTGGGCGTTCGTCTACAACAAGACGCTGTTCGATCAGGCGAATATCCCCGTTCCTCCGGCGCAGGCGGGACAGTGGACGTGGAACGATATGCTGGAAGCCGCGAAGAAGCTGACGGTCGACGACAACGGAGACGGCAAGCCGGAGCAGTACGGAGTCGGAGCCTACAGCCTGGAGTCTGCGGTATGGGGCAACGGCGGCCAGTTCATCGATTACGACACGGGCACGGTGCTCGTCGATCAGCCCGAATTCTACGAAGCGATGCAGTTCGTAGCCGATTTGAAGCTGAAAGAAGGCGTCAGTCCGAACCAGGAGGCCGAGCAGGCGCTTAACGCCTACACGCGGTTCCTGAACGGCAAGCTGGGGATGTTCGCGATGGGGCCATGGGACCAGCCGGCGTTCTGGGAGCTGCCGTTCGAATGGGACATCGCGGCATGGCCGGCTAGCCCGAACACCGGCAAGACGGCGACCTGGCTGGGCTCGATGGGCTTCGCGATTTCGGCGAAATCCAAGCACCCGCAGGAAGCGTTCGACCTAGCCGCGTTCCTGTCGCTGGACGAGAACGGGCAGCGGGAAAACTACGAGCTGGGCCAGGCGGTCCCGAACCTGATCGACATGGCCAACGGGGAGTTCAAGGAAGTCGGCAAAGCCCCGGCCAATCGTCAAGTGTTCCTCGATATTATTCAAGATTACGGCCGTCCGGACGTTCCGGCGTTCTCCAAGGATACGCAGTGGATCGATACGTTCTGGCAGGATGCGAGCAAGGTGTGGAACGGCCAGATGTCGGCCAAGGACTTCACGGCGCAGATCAAGCCGAAAATGCAGGAACTGTACGACAAAGGCAACAAGTAAAGACGGGAGGGGAGCGGCGGCGATCGCCCGCCGCGCTCCTCTCCGTTGCCGCTCGCGTTCGGCACGACGATTCTAGGCGAAGGTGGAACGATTATGAATTCAAAGCTCACCGGGTATCGAAGAAAGGAACTTGCCTGGCTGTATTTGTTTGTCGCGCCGCCGGTTCTCGGTTTCCTTATTTTCGGGCTTGCCCCGATCGTGTTCTCGATCTATATCAGCTTTCAGAAGTGGGATATGCTGTCCGATCCGCAGTGGGTCGGCCTGGGCAATTATAACGATCTGTTCAAGGACGAGAAAGTATTCAAGGCGTTATTCAATACCGTGTATTTGATGATCGGCATTCCGATCGGCATGCTGCTGTCCCTGCTGCTGGCGATTTTGATGAATCGCAAATTCAAGGGCATTTCCTTCATGCGCACGATTTATTACTTGCCCGTCATCTCTCCGATCATCGCCATCTCGCTGCTCTGGCAGTGGATTCTCAACCAGGACTACGGCCTGCTGAACAACTTTCTGTGGGAGTGGTTCGGCATTCAAGGGCCGAACTGGCTCGGAGATCCGAAATGGGTCAAGCCTTCGCTGATCCTGATCGGACTGTGGGGCGGTCTCGGCGGAAACATGGTGCTGTACTTGGCCGGTTTGCAGTCGGTATCGTCGACGTATTACGAGGCCGCGGAGATCGACGGAGCGGGTGCCTGGCACAAATTCGCGAAAATTACCGTTCCGCTGCTGACGCCGATTCATTTCTTCGTCATCGTGATGGGGATCATCGGAGCGTTCCAGACGTTCAGCCAAATTTACGTTCTGGCGACCGACGGAGGACCGGAATACAGCGGCGCAACGATCGTCTTCTATATTTTCCAGCACGCTTTCAAGTACTTTAACATGGGCTACGCGAGCGCGGCGGCATGGGTGCTCGGCGTTATCATTTTCATCGTGACGCTTCTGCAGTTCAAACTATCCAAAAAATGGGTCTATCAGGAATAGGAGGGGGAACCCGTGAAACGTCAAAAAATAGCCGACGTCTGGGCGTTCCTGATCCTGCTCGCAGGAGCCGTGTTCATGATCGCGCCGTTCGTCTGGACGCTGTCGACCTCGCTGAAAAACCAACGGATGATCTTCGATATGCCGCCCAAGTGGATTCCCGATCCGATCTCGTTCGATAACTACCGGGACGTCTGGGAGCAGTCGCCGTTGCTGCACGGATTTATGAACAGTCTGATCATCGTCGTCGTCGTGCTGACGATCGGCATGCTCGTCTCCGCCATGTCGGCTTACGCGTTCGGGAAGTTCGAATTTCCGCTAAAGGGCGTGCTGTTCCTCGGACTGCTCGGGACGATGATGATTCCGTATTCGGTCGTCATGATTCCGCAATACATCGGTTTCTCCGAGCTCGACTGGGTCGACACGCTGCTGCCGCTGATCGTGCCCGGGCTGTTCGGCAACATCGTCGTCATCTTTTTCCTGCGGCAATATTTGCAAGGCGCATTGCCGAACGACCTGCTGGAAGCGGCGAAGATCGACGGTTGCGGGTTTCCCCGCATTTTCTGGAGCATCGCCCTGCCGACGATGAAGCCCGCGCTTGCGGCTCAGGCGGCTCTCGGCTTCATGGGCATCTGGAACGATTTTCTCGGGCCGCTCATCTATCTGCATACGCCGGAGAAGCAGACGATCCAGGTGCTCATCGCTTCGATGCAGGCGCTCTATATCGGCCAGTCCAACTATCCGATGATTATGGCCGCCGCCGTCATCGCGATGATTCCGGTTATCCTGGTGTTCTTCTTCTGCCAGCGTTACTTCATCGAGTCGATGGCGATTAGCGGCATTAAAGGTTAGGTGGTTAAAATAAAACGGCATTGGGCAGTTCTATGCACCCTTGGCTTGGCGACGACGCTGGCGTTGGGCGGATGCGAGCATTCCAACAAACCGGAGGCGGTAGATTTGAGCGTCTACGATCGTTTATACGAAAACCCGTTTCCCGCGCTCGATCAGGAGTGGGAGGATTACGGCAACGGCGACCCTTACGTGATGCGCCACGACGGGCGGTATTATTTGTACGTCAGCACGAAGGACCACCGCGTCGGCATTAAAGCTTGGGTATCGGACGACTTGGTCGACTGGACGTATGCGGGCCTCGTCGCCGAGGACCCGGTATCTACGGGAGCCTATGCGCCGGAAGCGGTCTATTGGAACGGATTCTTCTATTTATATACATCTCCCGCGGGGAGAGGCCATTACGTGTTCCGCAGCGAGTCGCCGACCGGCCCGTTCGAGAGAGTGACCGACAACGTCGGCATGAGCATCGACGGCTCGGTGTTCATCGACGACGACGGGAGCTGGACGTTCACGCATGCCGGCACGGGCGGCATCGTCGGCGTGCCGATGGACGGTCCGGCCTCGTTCGGCTCCGGCCGGACGATCGAGGGCGCCTACTTGGGACATTGGACGGAAGGCTCGATGATCATCAAGCGCGACGGCGTCTACTATATGACGCTGACCGGCAATCACGTGTTCAGCAAAGGCTATCGCGTCCACTACGCGATATCCAAGGAATCGCCGTTAGGCCCCTACGCGATGCCGGCCAACAACCCGATCGCGATCAGCACCGATCCGGAGTTCTTTGGTCTGGGGCACAGCTCGACGGTAATGGGGCCGGATCTGGATTCCTATTATCTCGTCTATCACAACCTGATCGGCCGCTCCGCGGAAGGCCCGCCGGTCCGGAAGATGAACATCGACCGGCTTGTTTTCAACGGAGACAAGATGGATTTGCTCGGACCGACCCATTACGCGCAGCCGGTTCCCCGCCTGCCCGACTTCTCGGACCGGCTGGACGGGACGATCGATTCGGCCCGCTGGGAGACGACGGCCGCGGCGAACGGCGGAAGGACGATCAGCAGCGCGTCCGCCGGCGGAGTCTACACGGCGGAATACAATTTCAGGCTGCGGCAGGAAGCGGCGGCCGATACGAGGCTGATCGTCCTGTTCGGCTACAGGGACGAAGCGAATTACGGAGGCGTCGAATTCGACTTCTCCGGACGGAGGATGACGCTGTTCGCGCAGGCGGGCGAGGAGCGCAAGACGCTGGCCGAAGCCGTATTGTCCGAAGAGGCCGACTGGACGAAGCTGCATGCATTAAGGATCGAGCGCGGCGAGGACCGGATCCGCGCCTATCTGGACGGAGGCTTGAAGCTGGAATCCGGCGAGGAGTCGTCCAAGCTGCGCGAAGGACGAATCGGCTACTCGCACGAGGCGGGAGAGCCGCAGTTCTCCTATGTCGCGTTCGCGAACGCGGCGGAAGGCAGCAGCGATTACGAGACGGCCAAGCCGCTTCCGGGAACGATCGAGGCGGTGCATTACTTGAGCGGAGAAGGGCGCGGCTTTCGGATCGGCAAACGCGCGGAGGCGCCTGCCTGGCGGGCGGCCGACGGAACAGACGTGCGGAGGGCGGACGATGGAAGCTATTCCGTCTCGTTGAACGAGAAGGGCGATTGGCTGCGGTACGCGGTGAACGTATCCGAGACGGGCACGTACTCGCTCGACTTCACGGCGGGCCCCGGGACCGATTCCGCTTCGCTGGAGCTGCTCGTCGACGGGAAGTCCGCGGGAAGCTTCACGGCGGAGAAGCCGCAGGCTCTTCGGGATACGGCATGGGCGAAGGCGCGCGCGGGCAGCGTCAAGCTGGATAAAGGCTTCCATACGCTTCAGGTCAAGCTGAAGAGCGGGAAGCTGGAATGGAAAACGCTGGATCTTCAGCGAATCGACGTCGAGCCCTTCCAGGCGGAAAAGCTGCTGGAGCAATCCGGTGCGGACGACGTTCACGGCTTCTGGAGCCGCGACGGCGAGGAATACGCCGGGGCTTCGGACGCGGACGCGAAAATGTACGGAGGCAGCCCGCGGTGGACCGACTACCGCATCGAGACGACCGTGCGAATCGGAGACGATCCTTCCGGAGAGGCGGGCGTGCTTCTGCGGACCGCGAACGAGTCGGATTTTCCCGACCAGGTGAAGGACGCGCTGACGGGCTACTTCGTCTCGGTCAACGGAAGCAAGCTGATGCTGTATCGGCTCAACTACGATTCGACGCTGTTGCAGGCCGTCAGGCTCAAGCTTCCGCGCGACGAAGCGGTTAAGCTGCGCATCGAGGCCGAAGGAAGCGAGATCCGCGTCTACGTTGGCGACGGCGAGGAGCCCGACCTGTCTTACGTCGACCCCGAAGCCTTCTTGCAAGGCCGGGTAGGCATCCGTTCGGTCTATGCGGACAAGTTGACGCTTGGTGATTTGTCGGTGATAGCTCTTCAAGCAGAATAAATCATAATCATCACGCGATCGCAAAGATCGGCTAGGAGCAAAGCGAATGATGGATCCATCCTGCGGCCACGATTATCCAAGGCCTCAGTTCGTAAGAAAAAACTGGTTGAATCTCAACGGGCCGTGGCAGTTCGAATACGACGACGAAGGCGCCGGGGAGCGGGAAGGCTGGCATACGGGCAAGGAGCTGTCCCGTACGATCCGGGTTCCGTTCTGCTATCAGAGCGAGCTGAGCGGCATCGGGGAGAAGGCGATCCACGATACGGTATGGTATCGCCGGATGATCGGGCTGAACGGCATGAAGAAGGACCGTCGGCTGCTGCTGCATTTCGGCGCGGTCGATTACGAGGCGTCGGTATGGGTGAACGGCGCGCTGGTCGCCTTTCATGAAGGCGGGCATACGCCGTTCACCGCCGACATTACGGCGGCCGCGCGCGTAGGCGACAACGAAATCGTGGTCAGGGCGCAGGATTACAGCCGAGACGTGACCCTTCCCCGCGGGAAGCAGTTCTGGAAAGAAGAGCCCGAGCAGGTGTTTTACACGCGCACGACGGGCATCTGGCAGACGGTGTGGCTGGAGGAGGTATCCCGCTCTTACTTGGGGCGGGTGTTTCTTACTCCGGACATCGACCGGAACGACGTGCGCATTCGCGTCCGCGCGGAGGGCTGGAAGCCCGGGCTGAGGCTGCGGGCAAGAATCTCGTTCAATGGGGAGTTCGTCTCCGAGGATCAGTTCGTCCTGGGAGAGGCCGAAGAGACGAGGACGATCGGTCTTCACGACTTTAACGATCACGGCTTGGGACGCTGGTGGTCTCCGGAGAAGCCGAACCTCTACGATATCGTCTTCCAGCTTCTGGACGGGGATGACGTTGTCGACGAGGCGAGCAGCTACTTCGGCATGCGGAAAATTTCGGTCGAGGACGGCAAAGTCTGCTTGAACAATCGGCCCTATTATATGAAGCTGGTGCTCGACCAGGGTTACTTCCCGGGCGGTCTGCTCACGGCGCCTTCCGGAGAGGCGCTGCGCAGGGACGTCGAGCTGACCAAGGCGATGGGCTTTAACGGCGCGCGCAAGCACCAGAAAGTCGAAGATCCGCGCTATCTGTACTGGTGCGACAAGCTGGGGCTGCTCGTCTGGGGCGAGATGGCCAACGCTTATCAGTTCTCCGAGACTTACGTGCAGAGAGTGACCCGGGAATGGCAGGAAGCGGTGCTGCGCGATTACAATCACCCGTGCATCGTCGTCTGGGTGCCGATCAACGAAAGCTGGGGCGTACCCAACATGCTCGTCGACAAAAGGCAGCAGCAGCACACCCTCGCCATGTATTACTTGACGAAATCGCTGGACGAGACCCGGATCGTGCTGTCCAACGACGGATGGGAGCATACGAAGTCCGACCTCGCGACGATTCACGACTACGAGCATCGGAGGGAGGTACTCGGCGAGCGCTACGCCACGGTCGAATCGGCGGTGAACAGCATCGCTCAGAACCGCTGGATCTACGTGCCCGGCTACGAGTACGGCGGCGAACCGGTGCACCTGTCCGAATTCGGGGGAATCTCCTTCCGCAAGGGCGATGCCGCCGGTTGGGGCTATTCCGCCGCCGCCGACGAGACGGATTTCCTGCGGCGGCTGATCGACGTCATGGAGCCGGTCGCCAAGTCGAAAGCGATACAGGGCTACTGCTTTACGCAGCTTACGGACATCGAGCAGGAGATCAACGGCCTGCTGACGTTCGACCGGGAGCCGAAGTTGCCGCTGGACGAGATCAAGCGGTTGAACGACGGTGATTTTGCCGGCGCTCGCGGGCCGAACGAATCCGACAAGCGTTGACAGGATTCCTCTCGGAATGGCAGTAGGGGAACGGAACGAGGAAGCACCTCGCCAAAGCCGGACACGGGACGTGTTGCTTTGTCGGGGTGTTTTGAATTTCAGATGCGCGGAGACGGAGGGGGTATTCGTGCTAACAGACGGTAAGCATGAGGCCGTGGGGACGCTAACGGAAGAGCAGACGCTGACCTCGCCCGCCGTGCCCTGCCTGAGTCTGAAGCCGGAAGGAATCTTTCCCCCGGAGCACGAGGCCGGCTGAGTTCTCCGGCCTCATCCTTCGGAGACGGGACAGTCACCCTTCCCCGAAAGAAAGATTGATCTGCACGAGCTCCGATCGGCTGCCCAGCCGGATCGGGGGACCCCAGAAGCCGTATCCGGAAGTGACGACGGAATGGAAATCGCCCTTCTGCACATGGCCCCAATCATTCTCGTACAGCGCTTTGGTGATTAGGTGAGCGGGGGCGATCTGTCCGCGATGCGTATGGCCCGATACCATCAGGTCGACCCCATTCCCGGCGGCAATATCGAGCCCGTAGGGCTGATGGTCCAGCAGAACGATCGGACGATCGCGCGGAATTTCGGCCATAAGCGCCTCAAGCGCGGCCCGATCGCTTTCCGTCTTGTCCTTGCGGCCGATGAGCGTCATGCCCGCTACGGGCCGGGTCTCGTCATACAGCACGTCCATTCCGCTCTGCTCAAGAGCGGCGATCAGCTCCTCCATCCGGCCCTTGTATTTGTCGTGATTGCCGAGAGAGGCGTATACGCCGTAAGTCGCCTGCACGCCGGAGAGGATCTCGCCGATGCCTTTGTCGAGATAGACGTCGAGATTATCGTCGATTATGTCGCCCGGATACAAGACGAGATCGGGCTTCAGCGCGTTGATCTCCTCCACCATGCGC
>JAEZZE010000325.1 GCA_023418755.1 Bacillota bacterium
GTCCGGATTAAGGGCAACTGCGAGATGCCCGCGCCAAGGATCATTATTTTTCTCATGGCTTGAACTCCCGGATTCGTTGAAGGATACGATCCAAATCTTCATCTGTAATGTTCGGGTGAATAGGCAAGGTAAGAATCCTCTTCCAGATTTCCGACGAAATAGGGACGGTTGCTTTCAAATGAATATAGCTGGGATGAAGATGACAAGGATAATAATGGACCCCCGTCGCGATATTCTGTTCTTGCAGGTGACTGATCATCCGGTCTCTCAAGCTTTCATGGGCGAATTTGATCTGGTACAGATGCCAGGAACTTAGGCCGTACGATCGCTCCTGCGGAAGCTCGATCCAATCGAGATCCTTCAGTTCCGCACCGTAGCGTTCGGCGATCTCTCGGCGCCTTTCGTTCAATCTTTCCAGCTTATTCAACTGTACGAGTCCGATCGCCGCCTGCAAATCGTTCATATGGTACTTGTACCCTACCTGATCGACAAAATACTGCCAGGCATACACTTTCTCGTGAGAGGATCGAATCCATGTATCTCGGGAAATGCCGACCCATCTTTTCTCGCGCAGTTTGCGATTCATCCACTCCGCCTTGCAGGTAATCGCTCCTCCTTCGCCGCTGGTCAAATTTTTGACCGCGTGAAAGCTGAAGCAGGTCATATCGCTGATCGAACCGATACGCTTGCCTTTATAGATCGCCCCGCACGCATGCGCGGCATCTTCTACGACTTTTATTCCTTTGGATTGCGCAAGCTCATGTACGGCATCCATGTCGCAGGGATGGCCGGCCATATGAACGACAATGATAGCCTTTGTCTTATTCGTAATCTTCCGTTCGATGTCCTCGACGGAGAGATTCATCGTATCTCTCTCGATATCGGCAAAAACCGGAGTCGCGCCTACGTAACTCACGGCGTGAACGGTTGAAATGAAGGTGATGGAAGGGACGATCACTTCGTCGCCCGGTCCGATTCCCAGAATGTCCATGGCCAAGTGGAGCGCAGCCGTACCGGAATTGAGCGCAACGGCGAATCGGCTGCCGACGAAACCCGCAAACTGCTGTTCGAACTGCTCCGTCTTGGGGCCAAGCCCCAACCATCCGGAGCGCAGCACTTCCGTTACCGCGTCGATCTCCTCTTGACCGATACTCGGTTGCAAGACAGGAATCAGCTTATGTCCCAAAAGAGCATCTCCTTTCCTCATTCCAAAGCCTGACTTTTAAACCTCCAAAATGGATGTCCTCCACCGATCGGCGCACGCCTCGATCGAAAAGTTGATCTTAGCCGCTTCTTCGGCTTTCTCCGCGATGCTCTTCCTGAGCTCCGGGCTTTCGATCAACTCGACCAAGGCCTCGAACCAGTCATCCCTAGTCCCGGAGACGAGAATTCCGTTTTCTTTGTTCTTAACCCATTCTTCGTATGCGGGAGATCGCGAGTAAATACTTGGAATTCGGCAAGCGGAGTACTCGCGGAATTTATTGTTGGTTTTACAATCGTGCAGCAGCGTGTCCTCGAGCGGTGCAAGCCCGATATCCCAGTTCGATCGGTAAAGACGCTTTAAGAAGTTTTTATAATCCGAATCATGTTGAACGAAAGAAACTTGCGGTTTCCCTTCCAGACCCTCGGGAACGTATCCGAAGAACTCGATCCGGACCCGGTCGCCGTACCTTCTGAGAATTCCCCGAAGCGCTTTAATAACCGGATCGAAGGCTCCGCGCTTCCTCCCTCCCTCATAACCGATGACGATCTTATCCTCGTCCTTGCTTTCCTTCTCCAGCCCGGATAACGAGGCAAAATCGACGCTTCCCGGGAAGCAGACCACTTTATTCGGATTAAAATGCCTCTCCAGATGCCTCGCGAAAAAAGGGGAAGCGACCTTCACGATATGCACGTTTTTAAGGAACTTTACATACGTTTCTCTTCGGACCGGCACATGGTAATACGATCCGATATCCGTAGCGGGAGACATGGCCATAAAATGATCGTCGATGACATAAACCGTCTTCTTCCCCATCTCTCGGGCCAATTCCAAATAGTTATACGCAGCGGAACTGACCGTTCGAAAGAAGACGACGATATCCGCTGCGGCAAGCCTCGACAATTGCACTTCTTCCTCGGCCCTAACGCTGAAGCTGCACGCCCCGTTGTTCTCCAAATGACGCAGAGGCTGCTCTATTCCAATTTTATAGGATGCGATTCGAGCCGAGCCGATGATGAGTACGTTGATAGCCCCTCTTCTACTCATGGTCAGCGCTCACCCTCCAGCCTACATGCCCAGAATTAGTTTTTTCCAGTTATCGGCGCACTCCTTCAATGAGAAGAGCTGTCGGGCGGCGGCTTCCGTTTTTTCCCTGATCTCGATTCGCAACGACGGATTCTCGATCATTTCCTTGAGCCCTTTATACCAGCCCTCTTCCGTATGAGGAACGAGATAGCCGGTTTCGCCGTGCGTGACCCAGCGCGAGTACACCGGGGAGTCGGAATAGAGACCGGCGATCCGGCAAGCCCCGTATTCTCGCATTTTGTTGTTCGTCTTGCCCTTGTTGAAAATCGAGTCTCCTAGCGGAGCCAACCCGATATCCCAGTTGCTCATGTTCAATTTTTGGATGAAGCTTCTGTACTCCATGCCT
>JAEZZE010000327.1 GCA_023418755.1 Bacillota bacterium
GACCAGGACGGCAACACGCAGCGCATCATGACGCTTGTCCGTAAGATTCCGGTCGCCTTTCCGAGCAATACGGGATATGTGGCGATTCATATTTTCGAGGACCGGTTTTACGAGCTGCTGAAGATGGCGGGCGCCGATCGCGACAACCGCATCTATTTGGCCGATCCGTCGGGAGCCGTCTTGTCGGCGTATCCCCGGTCTACGGGAGAGGAAGACGAGAGGATGGCGGAGCGGGCGGCGGCATTGATCGCGGGGGAGGAAAGAGGGGCATGGGTCGGCAAATTCGGGGGGCAGGAAGCGCTGATCTCCATCGGAGAGCCGCTCCGGAACGGATGGACGATCGTCTCCGTCGATTCGCTGGACTATTTGGAGAAGAGGCTGGGCTATATCCGCAGAGTCATTATGCTGACCGGCTTCGTGCTCGTGGCGCTCGGCTCGGTGATCTCCTTCTTCCTGTCGCGGACGATATACAATCCGATCAAACGGCTGTTCGAGAAAGCCGAACGCGCGCGGAAGGAGTTCGCCCTTACCGCTTCGTCGGATAAGCCGGGCTCTCTCGTCGACGTCTCCGGCATGGTGGATCAGCTGATCCATCGGCACAAGGAGCTGGAGGCCGCGTACGAGATCGGCCATTCGGCGATGGTCGATCGCTTCCTCTATCAATTGTTCTACAACCGCGCGAGCGGAGATCTCGAACAGCGCGTGGACGACATGAGGCTGCCGATCACGCCGCAGGGCTTTATCGTCATGGTCGTCGAGCTCGACGGACACGCGACGCTCAGGGAGCGCTACAGCGCGAACGATCTGAACCTGCTCCGTTATGCGACGCATAACATCGTGCAGGAAATCGTCGTCTCCCGTTATGTATGCCTGGGTACGGAAATCGCGGACAATCAGATCGCGGTGCTGGCCAACATCGAGTCGGCGGCGGAATTCGACCGCGTCCGCTCGGCGGAGATGGCGGGAGAGATCCTGCACGCCGTTCGCTCGTATTTGAATTTGTCGGCGACGATCGGGTTCGGACAGCCCGTCGATGCCTTGGCGGACGCGCACTTGTCGTTCCAACAGGCGTCCGACGTCATCCGCAGGAAGCTGCTGACCGACGACCGCAAGGTGTTGTTCCACGAGAACGAGGACCATGCCCAGTCTTTTCAATATTTTTATCCCGTCCAGTTGGAGAAGGTGATCGTAAACAATATCAGAGCCGGAAACGAGCAGCAGACGAGGGTTTGCCTGGAACAGCTGAAGGCGGAGCTCAAGAGCAAGCCGGGCCTGTCCCACGAGAACGTCTACCGGGTTTACCATCGTCTGATCGACGAGGCGATCGACCTGGCCGTCGACGCGGGCCTGCCTTGGGAGAACGTATTCGGAGAAGGGAACGTCTACCGGGAGCTGGCCAAGCACGAGACGCTTGAAAGCATTCATCTCTGGCTGGAGAAGGTGTTCCTGAACATGATCGTCCAGCTCGGAAATCATCTGCGCAGCCCTTCTAAGGTGGACGCCGCGGTGGCTTATATCGCGGAGCATTACCGGGAGGACATCTCCGTGGAGCAGATCGCCGACGCCGTACAGCTTAATCCGGCCTATCTCAGCCGTCTCTTCAAACAATCCACGGGCAAAACGGTGCTCGAGCATCTGACGCTCGTCCGTCTCGCCCGCAGCAAGTCTCTGCTGCGCGAGACGGCGCTGAACCTGAACGAAATCGCGCAGCGGATCGGGTATAACAACGCGAACAGCTTTATTCGCTTTTTCCGCAAATACGAGGGCGTGACGCCGGGCGAATTCCGGAAGCTGCAAGGCCGGGCAGCCAAGAGCGATGAAGCTTCAAGCGGAGGAGGCGTCTAGGAGCGCCACCAATCGCGCAGCTTCTTCCACAAGTTGCGGTCGGGCCGCTCCGGCCGGCGCTGCTTCGGTTCTACGGCGGGCTCCAGCGGGCCGCATGCCCTCGCGGGCTCGGTACCCTGAAGGAACACCTCGACCGCTCCTTCTCCGGGACACGTCGGGGAAGCGAGCAGGCCGCTCTCCGGATCGATATAGGCATGAACGACGCCTTCCGGCACCGGGAAGCCTTTGGGCGGGGCGCCCGCCAGCGCCTCCTCCGTAAACTGGGCGAAGATCGGAGCGGCGCGATGGGCTTCGCCCGACGTAATCGGGCGACCCCGATCGTAACCGACCCACACGGCGGTCGTCAGCTCCGGCGTATAGCCGACGAACCAAGCGTCCGAATCGGTCGTGCCCGACTTGCCCGCGACGGGTCTGCTCAACATCTTCGACACGCGCCTCGCGGTGCCGCCCCGCTCGAACACGCTTTTGAGCAAGTGGGTGGTCACGTACGCGAGAGCGGGCTCGACGACCTGCTCCTGCCTCGGATGGCTCTCGTACAAAATTTTGCCTCGCCGATCCTGAACGAGCGTGATCGCGATCGGCTCGGCGCGGACGCCTCCGCTCGCGAAGACGGAGAACGCGTAAGCCATCTCGAACGGGCTCACCGGGAACGTGCCGAGGGCAAGCGAAGGGACGGCCTTGAGCGGGGAAGTGATTCCCATCTTGCGCGCCATCGCGATGACATTCTCCGGACCGGCCTGCATGATCGTGTGGACGGCATAGACGTTGTCGGAGGCGGCGATCGCCCGGCGCAGCCCGATGTCCTCGTGGAAATATCGTCCGTTGTAGTTGCTCGGACGGTAAATCTGGCGGGCGCCGTCGAAGTAGAATAGCGTAGGCTCGCTGCGGAAGCGGGTCGCCGCCGTAATCGTCCGGCTCTCCAGGGCGGCCGCGTATACGATCGGTTTAAACGAAGAGCCCGGCTGCCTCGTGCTGGCGAACACCCGGTTGTACTGGTTGACGCGGAAGTTGCGTCCGCCGACCATCGCCTTGATGTAACCGTTGCGAGGATCGACGGCGATCAGCCCCGTCTGCAGTTCTTGGGCGGCCCCCTGCAGTCCCTTCTTGACGGCCGCCTCGGCCTTCTCCTGCATGCGCAAATCTAGCGTCGTGCGGATCGTCAGCCCTCCTTCGTTCATCAGCCTCTCGTCGATGCCGAGCCGTTCGACGGCGACCTTCTTGACGTATTCCGCGAAATACGGCGCGGAGCGTTCCTCTTCCTCGGGCAGCGCCCGGACCCGGACGTTCTCCCGAGCGGCCCGTTCGGCCTGCAGCATCGTAATCTGGCCGGTCTCGCGCATCGCTTGCAGCACTTTGCGCTGGCGGGCCCGGGAGCTCTTCGGATTCAAGTGCGGGGAATAGTAGCGAGGTCCCTTAGGGATGCCGGCGAGCAGGGCGCTCTCGGCAACGGTCAGTTCCTTGGCGGGCTTGTTGAAATAAAGCCGGGAGGCCGCCTCCGCCCCGTAAGCCCCGTGTCCGTAATAGATTTGATTCAGATACAGCTCCAAGATTTCGTCTTTGGAGAAGCTCTGCTCCAGCCGGCCCGCATACCAGGCTTCCTTCAGCTTGCGCGTCCATGTCCGCTCGTGCGACAAATACAGGTTGCGGGCAAGCTGCTGGGTAAGCGTGCTCGCCCCTTGCTCCTTGGCCATATGGCGCAGATCGACCCAGGCCGCCCGGGCGAGGCCGCGCCAATCGACGCCCGCATGCTCGTAGAAGCGGCGATCCTCGACGGAGAGAGTGGCTTTGATCAGCCAGGGAGAGATGTCCGCCAGCTTGGCGGTCGGCCGGTTGACGCCGCCTTTAAGGCTGGCGATCGTCCGTCCGTTCGCGTCCAGAATACGGGTGGACTGCATCGTAGCGCCGGCGGGGAGCGGGGCGTATTTGAGCAGCAGGAAACCCGCGGAAGCGAAGGCGATCAGCGAGAGCAGCGTCATCCAGCCGATTCTCCGGCGCAGCTTGCTCCACTTGGAGGAGGAGCGCTCGGCCTCCCTGCTCTTGTCGGTTCGACGATCCATCATGAGGCCCCCTTTGCAACGCATAGGAAATCGTTTCCTATGTAGTATGAGGTAGGATCGGAGAGGCTATTCCCCGTTCGCCGCGCCGTCAGGAAAGATAATCGTTAAGACAAAATTAAATTCGGCCGCATCTTATTGCTTTTTGTCGTCGATTTTATATAAAATACATCTAGTTTGAACAATAAGCGGGCAGCATTCCGCTCATAGAAAGTAGGGATCGCGCATGTCCTCCATGGAACTGTGGTATACGGAGAAGCAAACCGATAACTTCGGAATAACGATGAAAATCAAACAAACGATGGTCCACGAACAGACGGACTTCCAAGAGCTCGCCATGATCGAGACGGAAGAATACGGCAACATGCTCGTGCTCGACGGCATGGTCATGACGACGGAGAAGGACGAGTTCGTCTACCATGAGATGGTGGCGCACCCGGCGCTGTTTACGCATCCGAACCCGGAGAACGTGCTCGTGGTCGGGGGCGGAGACGGCGGCGTGATCCGCGAAGTGCTCAAGCATCCCGAAGTGAAGAAGGCGGTGCTCGTCGACATCGACGGCAAAGTCATCGAATATTCGAAGAAATATTTGCCCTCCATCGCGGGCAAGCTGGACGACCCTCGCGTCGAAGTGATCGTTAACGACGGCTATATGCACATCCACGAACATAAAAATACATACGACGTCATCATGGTCGACTCCACGGAGCCGGTAGGCCCGGCCGTCAATCTGTTCACGAAAGGCTTCTACCAAGGCATTCACGACGCGCTGAAGGAAGACGGCATTTTCGTGGCGCAGACGGACAATCCATGGTTCAAGGCCGATCTGATCCGCAGCGTCAACCGCGACGTCAAGGAAGTGTTCGACATCGTGCGCGTGTACGCGGCGAACATTCCCACCTATCCGAGCGGCCTGTGGACGTTCACGATGGGCAGCAAGAAGCACGATCCGCTGTCCGTCGACGAGAGCAAGCTTCCCGAGCTCGACACCAAATATTACTCGCCTCGGCTGCATAAGGCGGCGTTCGCGCTTCCGAAGTTCGTCGAGGATCTGACGAAATAAAGGAGATCGCTGACTCTATGCGCTTAAATCAAGCCTATTCCGGCAACGTGTTCATCTGCAGCTCCGACGACTACGCGGCTTCCCGGGCGGTCATCTACGGCATGCCGATGGACTACACCGTCTCCTTCCGCCCCGGCTCCCGTTTCGGCCCGGGCCGCATCCGCGAAGCTTCGGTCGGTCTAGAGGAATATAGCCCGTACCTGGATCGCAGCCTGTACGACTTGGCTTACTTCGACGCGGGGGATTTGCTGCTCCCGTTCGGCAACGCGGCGAAGAGCCTGGACATTATCGGAGAATACGTGCGCGGCGTGCTGGCGGACGGCAAAATTCCGGTCGGTCTCGGCGGCGAGCATCTCGTGAGCTGGCCGGTCATTCAAGAGGCGTACAAGAAGTATCCGGATCTCGCGATCCTGCATTTCGACGCGCATACCGATCTGCGCGAGGATTACGAG
>JAEZZE010000440.1 GCA_023418755.1 Bacillota bacterium
CCAAGTACCGGGGCGGACGGCGTCATCCCCAGGGAGATCGCCATCTGCAGCAGCAGCTGGATCACAATAAAAACGAGGGAGGTCAGCAGCGACCGATAGGCGTGGCGGCGGTTGCTCGCGAACAGGCGGTAGGACATGAACAGCATGAGAGAGACGATGACGACGGCCATGGCCGAAGAGAACAGCAGGGCGAAATTGTCGGAACTCAGCGTGATCAGGAACATGGGAGTCTCCTTAATAAGACGGTCTATGAAACTTGCAGAACATATGTTTCTAATATATCATAATTTGTAAGAGGATCGCATCACGAACGTCGGAATAAGCACCGAGAACGCCAGAACGAGGAGGTAACGCCGTTGAACATCCTGCAGGCGCTGTTTTTTCCCCCGGAGCAGCCGGGAGGCGTCTCGTCCATGGTTCCCTACATCGGAGAGAGATTCCGCAAGATCGGTTGGGAGATGGAGATGTTCTCGCTCCCGAAGCGCATTCGAAACAAAGGGCAAGACGAGATCGAATTCGCCACGTTCGATTGGCGGCCCTACGCGGGCAATGCCATTGTAGACAAATACATTCAGACTTACAAGGACTACATCTGGTGGGTGAAGCTCCGGCTGTCCGGCCAGCGCTTCGACTTGATTCATGCCCACCACCCGCTCGCGGCGCTCGCCATGAAGCGGATTTTTCCCGACACGCCGCTTCTGATGACGGTTCACTCCAGCTACGAGCGCGAGCTTGTCCTGAACGGACGAATCGCCGAGGGCGGACCGGAGCACCGGTTTCTGACTTCCATCTACGGCGAACTCGAGCACCAGGCCGATCGCCTGATGACGGTGTCGAAGTCCTTTGCTCAATATATCGGCGCGTACCTCCAAGATGCTGACAGCACGATCGTAATTCCGAACGGATACGACGAGAGAAGATTCAAGCCCGTGCCGCACGACAACGAAGTGACTCAGCTTGTCGCCGTATGCCGGCTAGTTCCGGCCAAGGGACTGGACGTGCTGCTGAAGGCTTGCGCGGAATTGCGGAAGCGGGACTCGAAGTTCGTGCTCCATATTATCGGAGACGGTCCGATTCGCGAAGAGCTGGAACGGCTGTCGCAGGCGCTGGGCATCTACGACGATACGATTTTCTACGGCTATATGCTCCATCCGGAAGAGCTGATGCCCTTCTTCGACGTATTCGTCCTGCCTTCCCGGGCGGAAGCGTTCGGTTCGGTGTTCGCGGAGGCGGCGCTCTGCCTGCTCGCGCTCGTCGGCACGAACGTCGGCGGCATCGCCGAGCAGATCGAAGACGGAATCAACGGCCTGCTCGTGGAGCCGGAGGATCCGATCGCTTTGGCGAACGCGCTGGAGACGGTGATCGGCGATCCTCATTTCCGTTACGAAATGGCCAGGGCCGGCTGGAACAAAGCCAAAAATATTTATTCGCTCAACCGGGTGATCAACGAGCTCAAGCGCATTTACGTTTCTTTCGGTCCCGCCGAAGCGGAGGCGGAAACCGAAGCCGGGACCGCGGCCGACGCGGGGGACCGCGCAGGGGAGGCATAATCGGAATGGGCGTTCCTTT
The DNA here is from genome assembly GCA_023418755.1 of Bacillota bacterium. Lineage (GTDB taxonomy): Bacteria > Bacillota > Bacilli > Paenibacillales > Paenibacillaceae > Cohnella. Next base: position 1,570 of record JAEZZE010000440.1, read on the forward strand.
TACCTTTATTCATGCGGCTGACCTGCATCTCGACAGCCCGTTCAAGGGTTTGTCGAAGGCTCCGTCCGCCGTGCGCGACCGGCTGCGCGAGTCGACGTTCGCCGCGCTGCGGCGGTTGGGCGAGCTGGCGCAACGGGAACGCGCCGACTTCGTCGTGCTCGCGGGCGATCTGTTCGACGCGGCGGATCGATCGCTGCGAGCCCAACTGAGACTTCAGCGCGCTCTTGGCGATATGGCCGGGCGAGGCATACGAACGTACATCGTGACCGGCAATCATGACCACGAGGGCGGCAGACAGGCAAAGCTGGATTGGCCGGAAGGCGTGTATGCCTTCGGCTCGTCGCAGGCGGAGTGCCGTACGGCTCTTACTCGGGAAGGCGAGCCTGCCGCCCATATCTACGGTATTTCGTACCCGACGCGCGCTGTCGGGGACAATCTGGCGCTCCGCTTCAAGAAACGGGAGGGAGCGCCTTTTCATATTGCCGTCTTGCACGCGAACGTGAACGGCGACCCGGCGCACGACGATTATGCGCCTTGCCGGCTGGAGGAGCTGACGGCGTCCGGCTTCGACTACTGGGCGCTGGGCCACGTGCACGACCGCCGCGTGCTCAGCGAGTATCCGCACGTCGTCTATCCCGGCAATCTGCAGGGAAGAAGCGTGAAGGAGACCGGCAGCAAGGGCGCTTACGCCGTGTCGGTCTCCGGATCGGGGAAGGTGGACATGCGCTTTCACGATCTCGCGGACGTTCTCTGGCAGGAGATTGCGGTTCCGATCGACGGGATGGAGCGCGAGCAGCAGCTTCAGGAGGCGATGCTGGACGCGCTGGAGAACGCCCGCCGCGCCTCTGCCGGCCGCGCGACGATCGCGCGCCTTCGCCTGGAAGGCCGGGGGGCGCTGCACGAGCGTCTGTTGCGGTCCGAAGCGGCGGAGGAATGGCTGGAAGGTTTGAGGGAGAGCTTGACGCCGCCGGAAGAGGCGGATGACTGGGTCTGGCCGGAATCGCTGCTCGTGCGCACGGCCGGGGAGCTTCGTCTGAAGCGGGCCGCCGAAGAGGACGGCTTTCTGGGCGAGCTGGTTCGGGGAGGCCTGCTGGCCGCGGCCGATCCGGAAACGGCGAAGGCGATGCTGGACGAAGCGACGGCGGCGCTGCGCAAGCAGCCGCGTCTTCGCCAATGGCTGGACGGACGTTCGCGCGAGGAACGCGAGCAATGGATTCGCCGGGCGACGGAGCTGAGCGCTTCGCTGCTGCGCGACGAGGATGCGAAGTAGCCGCGAGGAGGTTTCGGGGAATGTACATAAAAGAAATCGAAGTGGACGGATACGGTGCCCTGAGCGGTCTGAGGCTCTCTTTCGGGGATGGCCGGGCAACGGTGCTCTTCGGGCCTAACGAGGCCGGCAAAAGCACGCTGCTCCGGTTCGTGCGGAGCATGCTGTACGGCTTCCCAACCCGCAAGGACCCGGTAGAACGGGGGGAGCCGGTATTCGGCGGCCGGCATGGCGGCCGCCTCGTCGTGGCGGACGCGAACGGGCGCGAATGGAGGATCGAGCGCCATGCGGAGAGAAGCGGCGAGATCCGGCTAAGGGACGATTCCGGGAAGGAACGCATCGTCGGGCAGGCGGAATGGGAACGGCTGCTGCTGGGCGGCTTGTCGGAGCGACTGTTCCGGCAGTTGTTCGCCGTGTCGCTTAACGAGCTGCACGAGCTAAGAACGCTTCAAGGCGAAGAGCTTGGCAACTATTTGTACCATGCGGGACTGGCCGGGGGAGCGTCGATTACGGAAGCGCGCCGCCGGATCGGAGCCGAGCTGGATCGCCTTTATCGGCCCAAAGGCTCGAACCAGGAGATGAATCGTCTGCTCGCGGGCATCAAGGAGCTGGAGACGGCGATTCGCCAGAGCCGCGACGGCATCCGCGATTATGCCGAGGCGACGGGAGAGCTCGAGCGGGTCGAGGAGAGGCTGGCGCGGATCGACGAAGAGCTGCCCGCGCTCAGAATGGAGTCGGCGAAGCTGCAAGGCGCGCTGGACATGCGGGAATGGTGGTTGAGGCGCGAGGCGTTGCTCGCGGAGATCTCCGATTTGCGGGCGGCGCTTCCCGATCCTTCCGCTCCGCTGCTGCCCGAAGAAGCCGCCGGGAGATGGGCCGAGCTGAGAAGCCGGAGAAGCGCGGCTTCGGTAAGGCTGGCTTCGGAGCGGGAAGCGCTCGAGGAGCTGAGGCGGCAGCGGGATCTGCTGCGCTGGGACGAAGATCGGCTCGCGGCGTTGCCGGAATTGGAGAGGCTGGAATCGATCCGCGAAGGAATAGCCGCCAAGAGGGAAGAACGGACCGCGCTCGAGGCCGAGCGAGTATCGGCGGACGACACGGTGCGCGGTTCGCTCGCGCTCATCTCCCCGGATTGGGGAGAGGCGGAATTGGCCGCGTTCGGGGGCTTGGCGGCGGATCGCGAGCAGGTTCGGGAGCTCCGGCAATCGCGGGAGGAAGCCGAAAGGGCGGCGACGGCGCTTCAGGCCGAGCTTCGCAGATTGGACCGGCAGCGGGAAGTGCTGCTGGAAGAAGAGACGGCGTTGCTGGCCGAGGATGAGGCGCATGAAAGCGAGGAGCCGGCGACGCCGGCCGCGTTCGGTTTCCTGCCCCGAACAAAGGCCGAGCTGCTTCAAGCCTGGCATCAAGCGGAGGATGCCCGCAGAGATTATGAACGGATCGTCTCCCCGGCAGGAACAGGAGTGCCGGAGCGAGCTTTCCCGTCCCGCTCGGGAAGGGAGAAGGGCCGGGGACTTCCGGCATGGACGTTCTGGCTTGCGGCCGCTTTGGCGATTCTGGCGCTAGCTTGGCCGTTCTTGTCGGGGCAAGGGGAACGGCTTTCGCCAAGCTCGTTCCTTGTCTCGGCGGCGCTGCTGGCTCTGTCGGCCGGGTGGGCGGCTTACGTCTGGAGCCGGCGAGCGAACGAGACGTCGAGACCCGCGGGGAATCGGACACCGTCCCGCGAGGCTTACCGGGCCGGCCGGGACAGGGTGAACGAGAAGCTGAGGCAGCTGCTTGACGGAGCGGAAGCCGCGGCGGCATTCCTGGCGGAGGATTCGGCCGGGGAAGGCGAAGCGCCGGCGGCCGAAGAAGCGGACGTTTACTGGCTCAGGCTTCGAGAAGCGGTGCACGAGCAGATCGAACTGTGGGAGCGAGGCGATCGCCAAGCCGCGCGCAGGCAAGAAGCGCGCGGAAGGATGCAGGAACTGCTGAAGGAGAGGAAGCTGATCGCCCGGGACGCCGACGAGCAGCTCGGAAGGCTGGACGAATCGGCTGATCGGTGGAGGCAGTGGCTGAGCGCTCGCAAGCTGCCGGTCCACATGACGCCGGAAGGGGCATCGGAGCTGTTCGCCGCGGCGGAACGAGGACAAGCCGCTTTAAGGCATCGAAATCGGCTTGTGGAGCGCGTCGAGGCGTTGGATCGCGCGATCGGCGAATTCGATCGGGCGGCGGCGAGCTTCGCGGCGAGGTGGCCCCCGCCTGCGGGACTAGGAACGGATGTCCATCTGGCGGTGCAATGGCTGTTCAGGGAGACGGCGAGCGAACGAGCCGCGAAAGAGGCGGCCGCGAGGCTGGATGCGCAGATCGGTGCCGCGGAGGCTAAAGAGCAAGAAGCCAAGCGGGAGTTCGAGCTTGCGAACGAAAGCGTGTCGGACATGCTTCGCGAGGCCGGCGTCCGGTCGGAGGAGGAACTGGCCGAAAGGATACGCGCCGACGAGCGTTGCCGGGAGCTGCGCAGAGAGGCGCGCGAGGCGCAGCTCCGGCTGGAATCGGGCCGGGACGCAGTCGCCCAAGCCGAGCTGTACGAGCTGCTGTCCAGGCGCGACGAAGCATCGCTCGCCGCTCTCGTCGAGGAGCGGCAGGCGGAGCTTGCCGAGGCCGAGAGGACCCGATCGGAGCTGCTGGATCGCCGCGGACGGCTGTCGCAGGAACTCGAAAGGCTTCGCAAGGAATCCGAAACGGAGGACAAGGGGCAGCGGCTTAGAGAGCTCGAAGACCAATTGGAAGAGCTGGCCGAGCGTTACGCGGTTATGGCGCTTGCGGACAGCTTGATCGTTCGCACGAAAGCGGTCTATGAGGAAGAGAAGCAGCCGGAGGTGCTGCTGCGGGCGTCGCGCTATTTTCAACAGATGACGGCCGGGGCCTACGTGCGCATCGTCGCGCCCGGCGACTCTCGTACGCTGCTCGCGGAGACGAAGGGGCGTTCCCAACTGGACAGCCTCTTTTTAAGCCGGGGGACGCAAGAGCAGCTTTACCTGGCGATGCGGTTCGCGCTGTGCGGCGCGGCATCGCCGGAGCATCCGCTGCCGCTGCTGATGGACGACTTGTTCGTCCATTTCGACGAGAATCGGCTGGCGCGCACGCTTCCGGTGCTCGAAGAGCTCGGGGGAACGCGGCAGGTGCTCATGTTTACCTGCCACCGCCATGTCGCCCGGACGATCGTCTCCGGCATCGCCGGAGCGAGCCTGCTTACGCTTGAAGCTTAGGCGGAGGGCCGGGCGGAACAGGCGGCAGCGCTCGGTCGCGGCCGATCAGGAACAGCCAGCCCAAGCTAAGCAGGCCGAACATCGGATACAGCGCCGAGAGCAGCGTGCCGAAGCCGAATTGCCCGGCGAGAAAACAGAGCAGCAGCAGAGCCGCCGTCAGCATCCAGGGCGAGGTTTTCGTCCGTTCGTGCAATTGAAGCGTGAGTCCGTAAATGTCGGCGACGAGCGTCGTGAAGATTTCCATGAAAATCAGGAAAACGTACACCCAATGCAGCCACGCCCCAAGCTCTCTGGCGATTCCCCCCATCGGAATATCGAACTGGTCGATGCCGGGCATACGGGAAGCCAGGGCGAAATGCCCGGCGAGGAGCAGCGCTCCGATCCCGATCCCGCCCATCCAGGCTCCCCTGCGCAATACGCGGGCGTCGCCGATCGCCGTTCCGAGCGGAACGAGAACGGCCTGGGACATCGACAGGTTAAAGGCGGCGTATAGAAACGGGGACAACCAGGCCGCCCAAAGGGATTGTTCGTTCGGGGCTCGGAACCATTGATCGGATAACGGGTTGCGCAGCGTTTCGAACACGAGAAACGCCGTGAAGAGAATCATCAGCGGAACGACGACCGTATTGATCGTCAGAATCGCGTTCATTCCTTTGCGCAGCAGCAGGAAGCAGGCGAACATCGTGACGATCAGCCCGGTCTGGTAGCTTAAGTTAAGATGCTCCGAGAAGACGGAGCCCGCGCCGGCCAGCATGACCGCGTTGACGCCGAGCAGTACGATCAGCATCGCATGACTGACCCAGCGTCCGGCATGGTCCCCGAACAGGTGCTTGTTCAAATCCTCGTAGGATTTCGCGTTTAACGTCGCCGACAGCAGCATGACTTTCGCGCCGATCCATACGAAAAAAATCGTGGAGACGATAATGAGATAGGGTCCCCAATGCCCGAATCGGGTGAAAAATTGCAGCACTTCCCTGCCGGAAGCAAAGCCCGCACCGACGACGGTTCCGATAAATACGAGCGCGACTTGGATGCTTCTGGCCCAATGTTTCATTCGCGGAACCTCCCGACCCCAACTCGTCCATTCTTATCTCTACTCTATGTCGCAAATCGGACGGGCATGCCTCGGAAGGCAAGCGGAGGGCGCGATCGACGGGTAAACCAAGACGGTCGTCGGGGTCATGCCGTTATATTTCTAATCCAACAACCGTTCGTTTGCCATCCTCGATGGCTCTCGAACGGTTGTTGAGGTTATGCCGGCTTCTCGCATCGTTCGCGGTTTCCGGCGCTCGGTGTTAGTTGCATGCGGGGCCAACCGCATCAGCCTCGAAAGCCCCGCACGATTTCACCCCTTTCCCGCACGATATGACCCCCTGACGAACCGCGATTTCCGCGAATACGACGTCGGTAGGCTTTTCAGCGAGAATTCGATACGAAATGGCGATACAATCGCAAGATCGTGACGTTACGGCGGGCAGCTCCCTTTGCCTATAATCGAAATGGTCAGAACGTCAAAAACAAGGGGGCAACGAGGGATGGCAGAACGGGCGCCAAGAGAGCCGCTGCTCGTGTCGTCGGACGAACGGTCGGTTTGGCGGCATACCGAGCCAAGGCTTGCAGCCGGACATCCGACGATCAATTTGGAATGGTCGGGCGACAGGCATCAGAGGATGGAGGGGTTCGGAGGATGCGTCAATGAATTAGGATGGAAAGCGCTCAAATCCGCGAGCGAAGAAACGCGGCAGGAAGTGCTGAAAGCACTGTTCGACAAAAGCGGAGACGGGCTGCGCTTCGAACTGAACCGGATTCCGATCGGAGCGACCGATTACTCCGTGAACTGGTACAGCTGCAACGACAACGAGGGCGATTACGCGATGGAGCGGTTTTCTATCGATCGCGACCGGCAAAATCTGCTGCCTTACGTCAAGGCTGCGCAGGAGATTCAGCCGGACATGAACTGGTTCGCCTCGCCGTGGAGTCCGCCGACGTGGATGAAGCATCCGCAGACGTACAACTACGGCAAACTGATCCCGACGGACCGGAATTTGCAAGCCTATGCGCTCTATTTGCTGAAATTCGCGGAAGCTTACGCGCAAGAAGGCGTGCCAATCTCTCAGGTTCATTTTCAGAACGAGCCCGTCACGCATCATCGCTTCCCTTCGTGCGTGTGGACCGGGGAAGAAATGCGGGATTTTCTGAAACGTTATCTCGGTCCGTTATTCAAGGAGAAGCGGCCCGAAATCGAACTGTGGCTCGGCACGCTCAACACCGATTCGTACGATAGCTATGCAGGCGTCGTCCTAAACGACCCGGAAGCGAAAGCGTATGTGAGCGGCGTCGGCTATCAATGGGCGGGCAAGCAAGCGATTCAGAGGACCCATATCGCCTTTCCGGAAATGCGGCTCATGCAGACGGAAAACGAATGCGGAGACGGCAAAAACACGTGGGAATACGCACACTACATTTTCGGCTTATTGTGGCATTATTTAAATAACGGCGTCGAAAGTTACGCGTATTGGAACATGGTGCTCCCCAAAGGCGGGGAATGCACGTGGGGCGGGTACCAGAACAGCCTCGTCAACGTGGACCCGGATAGCGGCGAGGTGACGTGGAACCCGGAATTTTATTTGTTTAAGCACGTGTGCCGATTCGTCGGCAAAGGCGCGGACAGGCTCGATCTTCGAGGAAGCTGGAGCGGCAACGCCATCGCGTTCGAGAACGTCGAAGGACGCAAAGCGTTTATCGTGCATAACCCGCACGATGCGCCGAGAACGATCGCGATAGCCTGCGAGGGGGCCGTCTTCGAAGTGCCGATGGCCGCGAAATCATTCCATACGCTTGTTATTTAATCTTAAAGGAGCGCATGATTCCCATGACATGGTTATCCGCGAAATTGAAAAAGTCCGCATCCATCGTGCTTGCAACGACGCTAGTCGCCGGATTGGCCGCAGGTTGCTCGAACGACAATAACGGGAAAGGCGGCGGCGCCTCTCCTTCGGCCGAGGCTTCCTCTTCCGCTTCGCCAAGCAATAGCGGCGGCAGCGGGGACAAAATCACGATCCGCTTCGCTTACAACTGGACGGGGGCGGACCCGAAAGCGTCGTATTTCGAGGGCAAGCTGAAGGAATACGAAGCGAAGCACCCGGAAATCGCTTTTAAATTCGAAGCAACGCCGGGCGAGGAGCACCGCACGAAGATTAAAGTGGATACGACGGCCGGCAATTTGCCCGACATTTTCACCTACTGGCTCGGACCGGTCAACTTGAAGCCGCTCGTCGACGCGAACGAAATTCTTGATATGGACGAATATTTGGGCAAGAGCGGCATGGTGAAAAAGGAGCAGTACACCGATATTGCGTGGTCGTTCTTCGATATCGGCGGCAAAAAATACGGTCTTCCGCTCGAAGCGTTCAAAGGCTTCTTCATGGCGAACCGCGAGCTGTTTCAAAAGTACAATCTGGAATATCCGAAAACGTACGCCGATTTGACCAACGTCGCCAAAGTGTTCAACGACAACGGCATCGTGCCGTTCAGCATGGGCAGCAAAAACGGCCAGCCTTCGCATTTGTTTTTCAGCTATTTGGCGTACCAATTCCAAAACGGCTTCGACGACGCGCAGAAAATCCCGCAAACGTACCAATACGATACGGATGCGGTCCGCAAAGCGGCGCAAGCGGTCGCGCAGATGAAGGCGGACGGCATCTTCCCGAGCGACACGGTCGCCAATGGAGATTGGGGCCCGCAGTTGTCGCTCTATAACGAGGAAAAAGCGGCGATGGTTTACGAATTTCCGTGGATGATCGGCAACGTGAAGCAAGAGATTGTCGATAAGAGCGACCTGATCGACTTCCCTGCGCTCGACGGCTCCGTCGTCGACCCGTCGTCATACACGATCGGCGCCGTTGCGATGGGGCTGCTCATCAACCGCAAATCGTTCGAGGACCCGGCGAAGCAGCAGGCGCTCGTGGATTTCGCCGACTTCATCAACTCCGACGCGGTGCTGGGCGAAGTGGCGAAGGGCGGTTTGTTCCCGGCGAAGCAGATGGAGCTTGATCCGTCTACGCTGTCTCCGCTCTACGCCAAAGCGATGCAATTCACGAAAAACCAAAACGTATGGCCGCATCACGAGAGCTATGTTCCCGACAGCAACGCCTACTCCGTCATCCTAAGCTCTTTGGACGAACTGTTCGCAGGCTTCGTATCGCCTGAAGAATATGCGTCCAAGACGCAGAAAGCGCTCGACAAGGCGAAGTGACGGATATCGCGGAACAAGGAGGAGGGGGCGCGTCCCCCTCCTCTTGTTTCCGCGCGCAAGGGAAGGAGGAGATGGCCATGCGGCGAAAACACGATTCGGTTTTTTACGGCGGATTCGTCTTGCCCGCGGTGATCGTCTACACGCTGTTCATGATCTATCCTGTCGCGATGTCGGCGGGGTACAGCTTGACGGAGTGGAACGGGGTAACCGCCAAGACGTTCGAAGGGCTGGGCAATTATCAAGAGTTGATCGCGGACGGCGATTATTGGCAGGTCGTTCGCAACACAGGACAATTAATCGCGTATTCCCTCGTCTTTCAGGTAGGCGCGGGGCTCGCGATCGCCTATTTGCTGACGAAGGTTACGCGCGGGTTCCGGGTTTTCCGGTCGGTGATCTTCATTCCGGTCATTATTTCGCCGGTTGCCATCGGCTTGATGTTTTCGCTGTTTTACAATTCGGATACCGGGCCCCTGAACCATTTGCTCGATTCGCTCGGTCTGTCCACTTGGAAAAGACAGTGGCTGTCCGATCCGCACACGGTGCTGAAGGCGGTCATGGGGCCGCAAATCTGGCAGTATATCGGCTTGTACGTCGTCATTTTTCTCGCAGCGATCCAACAGGTGCCCGAGGAACTCGTCGAGAGCGCGCGGATGGACGGAGCGGGCCCGTTCCGTACGTTCTTCAACGTCGTTTTGCCGCAAATCTGGGACGTATTCCAGGTGTGCGTCATCCTGGCGGTGACGGGATCGCTCAAGTCGTTCGACCACGCCTGGGTCATTACGTCGGGAGGGCCGGGCAACGCGTCGTCGTTCATCGCCCTGCAAATGTTCAAAACCGCGTTCATCAGCAACGAAATCGGCTACGGCAGCGCGATGACGATCACGATTTTGGCCTATGCGGCGTTGTTTACGATGCTGTTTAAAAGAATTTGCGCCAGACTGTATAATTGAAAGGGGAATGGAGGATGGCTTACGCCATGCACCGGGTCACCCGGTTGTCGCGGGGCCTCGTTCTCGCGGTTTTCGCTTTGTCGACGCTGTTCCCGTTTTATTGGGTACTCGTCAGCTCGCTCAAAGACAAGCATCAAATTTACGCCAATCCGTTCGGTCTTCCGGCGAATTGGCATTGGGGCAACTATGCCGATATTTGGCAAACGGCGCATTTGTCGCGTTATTTTTGGAACAGTCTGTTCGTCTCGGCCTGCGCGGTGGCGATCATGCTCCTGATCGGGGCGTTGGCCGCGTACGTGCTCGCTCACAGAGAGAAGAGCGGCTGGCTGTACGCTTACTTCACGCTCGGGATTATGATTCCGGTACACGCCATTCTGATTCCGTCCTTCGTGCTGCTCAAGCAGCTTCATCTTCTGAATTCGCATTTCGGTTTAATTCTGATCTACGCGGTAAGCAATCTGTCGCTGTGCGTGTTCATTCTGCACGGCTTTCTGAAGGGAATTCCGCGCGAGCTGGAGGAGGCGGCGGCCATCGACGGCTACGGTCGGGTGCGCACGTTCGTCTCCATCGTGCTTCCGCTCGCGAAGCCGGGGCTGGCGACGGTCGGGACGCTCGGCTTTTTGAATTGCTGGAACGAATATTTATTTGCTTACGTGCTGATCGGCAGCGAGCCTTCGAAGACGCTGACGCAAGGCGTTATGGCGCTTACCGGGCAGTATTCGACCGACTACGCGCTCGTATGCGCCGGACTTGTCGTTTCGATGCTGCCGCTCTGGCTCGTGTACATGCTGTTTCAAGAACAGATCGTCAAAGGCATGACGGCCGGAGCGGTCAAAGGCTGATCGGTTCGACTTCGGGGAGGGGCAAGCGATGGGCAAGCTTAAACAACTGATTCGGCAGTCGCCGTCGATCCAAACGAAGCTGATCGGCGCGTTGTTCGTCATTGCGCTGCTGCCCGCCCTAATCATCAATTGGTATTATTACGAACGCACGAACGTATCGCTGGAACAGAAAATCAGATCCTATAACGAAGAGCTGCTCAAACAGCTGAGCGATAAAGTCGGTTTCGTATCCGAGCAGGTAAAGACGACGGAAACCCAACTGATCGCCTATTCCGTCACTTCGCGGGCGTTCGTGGACTACTCGGAAAAGACGGGCGCGGAAAAGCTCGACACGCTCAAGAAGACGGAGGAGTTGCTTGCCAACTTCAAACGATCGTATCCCTATATTACGGAGATTTACATGGTCGGCTCCGACGGCACGATCTATTCGACCGATCCTTACTTGAATCGGGATAAACTAACGGCGATGCCCTGGGTCGAGAAAGCGCTCCGAACGCCGACAGGCCGCGCGGAGGGCGAGCTGCTGCTCTCACACACGCCAGACTATACGCTGCTGCAGGACCGCGAGGTGCTGTCGTTCGTTCGCCCGGTCGGCGCTTACGGCACTCGCAGAGATCTCGCGCTTATCCAGATCGACGTCGATGCGGCCAAGTTCGGCTCGCTATTGCAGCTTATGCCGACGGATCAAACCGAGAGCGTCTTTCTCATGGACAAACAAGGCCGCATCATTCAAGAGCGCACGTCGGCGGAACTGTCGGATACGGCAGCGGCGGACATTCGCCATCGAATAACGGGCAATACCGGAATCGCCACGACGACGGCGAAGTCGGACGGCCAGACGCTCATGCTTAGCGTAAGGCCGCTTGAAGGGCGCGAGTGGATCATGGCGGTCGCCTCTCCGTTGTCCCGGTACAGCCTGGACTTCCGGCATTTGCGCAATATCCTGCTCATTGTCGCCGCTCTCGCCCTCGTCGTCGCCGTTTTGTTCGCCATTTTGCTGTCCCACGGCATCCTTCGTCAATTCCATACGCTCATTCGCTCGATGAGAAGAGCCGGAGAGGGGCAACTGAACGTCAAGGTGCCGGTGTCGAACAGCCCGGACATCGGCATGGTCGCCGTCACGTTTAATACGATGGTCGAAAAAATCGATCAGTTGCTCAAAGATTCGGTGAAGAAGGAGGAGGAGAAGACGGCGGCCGAGCTGAAGGCGCTGCAGGCGCAAATCCAGCCCCATTTTCTCTACAACACGCTTAATTCGATCAAGTGGATGGCGATATCCGAAGGGGCGGACAACATCGCCGACGCGGTTGTCGCGCTCGTGAAGGTGCTTCGTTTCACGTACCGAACGAACGAAATTTTCCTTCCGATCAAAGACGAGTTGGAGTTTATTCAGGACTATGTAAAGGTGCAGCGGATGCGGTTCGGGGAAAAGATCGAAGTGGAATTCGAATGGGACGAACGGATCGACCGCTACTTCACGCTTAAGTTCATCATACAGCCGATCGTCGAAAATGCGATGATTCACGGTTTGGCGAACAAATCATACAACGGCCTTATCATCGTGCGCGGTTTGCTGGACGAAGCAAACCGGCAAATCCGGTTCGAGATCGAAGACAACGGCGTCGGCTTCGCGCCTAAGCCGAAGGATCAAATGTCGGGCGTCGGCATGTCGAACGTCAACGACCGGATTCGGATGCACTTCGGCGAACAGTATGGGTTGACCGTGGAGAAACCGCTGCGGCTGCATACGCGCATCGTTGTCGCGATTCCGATTTTGACTGAAGGCAAGGTGGTCTAGATGTACGATATTTTGATCGTCGAAGACGAAATGCTCGTCACCGTAGGCATCGTCAACAGCATCGATTGGCGGGAAGCCGGGTTTAACGCCCCGCATACGGCAGCCAATGGCAATCAGGCATGGGAGCTGATGGGCAAAATCAAGTTCGACGTGATCCTGACCGATATCAAAATGCCGGAGATGGACGGTCTTGATCTCGTTAGAACGATGCGCGACCATGACTATTCCGCGGAAGTGATCATTTTGAGCAGCTACACCGACTTCGAGTATGTGAGCGAAGCGCTGGAGCTGCAGACTTGCAGCTATTTACACAAGCCGGCAATGATGCCGGCCGACATCGTGCAAGCGGTCAAGAAAGCGGCGGCGCGCAGAGAGGAGTCCAAGCTGAAAGCGCAGACGGCGCATCGGATCGAGCGGCTGTACCTCAACAGCGCGAGAAAGCTGAAGGAACGAATGCTGCTCGATTTGCTTGCCGGCAACGAAGCCGGCGATGCGCAGTGGAAGGAAGTGCCGCTTCAATGCGACCCTGCGGCTAGCATCGTTGCGGTTGTCCGCTTTCGCAACGGCGATCAAGTGCTGCGGAGCGCCTTTAAGGGAGATGCAACGCTGTTCGCGTACGCCGTCACGAACGTGATCGACGAAGTATTTCGCGCCGAATCCGGGTACGAGTCCGTCTGCAAAGCGCCGGACCTCGCCGTTTTGTTGTCCGGCGCTCCGGAAGGCCGAGCGGGAAAGCGGGACGAGCGGTTTACGATGCTGTCGCGCGTTCTGCGATCCTACTTCCAGCTCGATACCGAGATGGCGCTGCAGACCGAGCCGATCGCTTTGCGCAATCTGTCTCAAGCTGCCGGCGCGCTGCTCAAGGTGCTGGACGAGCGCGAGCAGCGGATGCCTGCGGATCGGCTGATCGTTGTCTCGGGAGCGGCGGAGCCGCGCTGGACATACCGCTCCGAGGAATGGCTCGACAGCGGCTGGTTCGGCGACTCGTTCCCCGGCGCGGCCAAAGCG
>JAEZZE010000018.1 GCA_023418755.1 Bacillota bacterium
GGCCTGGAAAGCCCGGTCCACTTCGGCCGCGGTCAACGCATCCGTATAAAATCCGTCCACGTTTTCGGGGATATATTCGCGAACGGTTTCCAGATCGTTAATCGTGTGGAGGAAAACCGACGCGCCAAGATCCTTTAACCGCTTGCCCAACGATTTGCCGTAACGTTCCGGGCTCGCCGCGACAAAGCGAATCTTCTTGTCGCTCACAAAACGGACGACTTCGTCGTCCGTCGCTTTCGTCTGGTACAACGTATAAGCATAGCGCGGGAACGGAAACACCCGATCGACCGCGTCGTACATTTCCTCGGTATACAGCTGCGGGATCACGCGCAGCAGCACGTCGTAGCCGAACGGGGCGGCCGCTTCGACCAGCTTCGAGAATTGAAGCTCCGCCACCTTGGGCTCGGCGTATTTCGTATCCGTGACCAGGCAAGCGTCGGGATGGCGAATCAGGAACGAGAAGATGTCGGCCGCCGCGGCCGGCGTATATCGATCCAGTATTTTCAAGCTCTTGAATTGCTCCAGACTGAGCGCTTGGCCTTCCGGATTCCCCTCCGGCTGCTTCTGACGCAAATGCCGGTATAAATAAGGCGCCCAATCGTGCCTGAGCACCGGCTCACCGTCGGAAGTCATCAGAATATCCGCTTCGAAGACGCGATGTCCCCACTCCATGTAGCTCCGTTCGAACGCCTCCAGGCAGTTGCTGTAATCCACGCCGTCAAGCCGGCCGCCGGCGTGGCTGACCGTACGGAAAGGACCGTCCTCCGGTCTCGGCGGATCGGCGCGATACAAGCTCCCTTGCTCGTGCAACGTCGCGAACGTATCGAAGGATGCGGATTCCGCGCCCCGGACCGGATCGATCGTGACGACGTTAAGCCCTCTTTGATTGCGGCTTTTCTCGATCCCGTTCAGCCGAATGCTGCTGACGTTGGTCGCAAGGGCGCCGCCGCTGACGGCGGCGACTTGGAAATCCGCCAACGCTCCTTCCCAGTTCAATTCCTCGGACGAACACGCCTCGTGCAGCGTTTCATAAGCAGGACCGTCCAGCTTGCGGGCGACCCAGAGGTAGCTATGGCGAAGCTTCGTTTTATCGAGCATCGTCATGCCCAACCGCCGCAGGCTTTCCGCGACCTCATCGTCGATCTGCTGGCTACCCTCGTCCTTGACGGAAACGATCAGGTAAGCCCCTTCGGGAATGTCGTGAAAATACGCCAACAGCCCGCGTCCCTCCACGACTTCGACGCGATACCCCCGATAATTGAAATGGGGGATATGCGAACTGGCGTGAAAATAAACCGGCCGGCCGTTCCGTTCCAGATCGAGATCCGCAAACGACCTCACCCAAACCCCGTAACGCCTGTATAAGGATGAGCAATAAGCGGCGTATACTTTGCCGTCCCTCATCGGCGCGGGCATGGCGGATTGCGGAAGGTAGACGCTCTCCTTCTCCAGCAAGTCCAAGTCGGCCATCTTAGGAAGCATCCTTCTCCCCCTCTTCCGGAACGGCGACATAGACGGCCGTATCTTCGTAAACGCTGACGAACGTATCCACTCTGTGAACCCCTTCGACCTTGGAATCGACCATATCGTACGCGACGATGTTCATGCCTCGCTGATTCGGCGAATATTCCCGCCCGTCGATCTTGATGCTGGACGAATTGCCCGCGTAAAACCCTTCGCTGGCGACCTCCAGGCTTATCGGGAACTTGAAATCGTTGATGAAATCCCCGGGATCGTACCGTTTGGCCAACGGTCCTTCCGAGCGCTCTTCGTATAAGCTGATATACGTATTCTCGAACTTCTTCCATATGATATTGATATAACTGCAGCGCAGATGCTCCCGAGTCAGCGATCGAAGGCCGACCTCGCAAAGCTTCTCCTGCCAGTCGTGATTCAGCGCTTGGGAGCCGTCGTCCTTGACCGAAAGGACGAGGATCGAGAAAGGGGACGCCTCCCGCAGCAATTCGAGCAAACTCCTCCCCCGGACCCTATGAACGCGATAATTTTCCGCCCATAGAAGGGGCATCAGCCGACAGTCGTCAAAGTGCACGGTCGCGCGCTTGGACAGCCACTGTTCGGAATCCTCCCGGTCGACTAAGGCAATCCCCTTCTCCCGACACCTCCTCGCGAAGTCCTCGCAAGCTTCCGGCGCTTCGCTCCACCTCGGATTTCTGCAAATGACACTGACGGCGGCGTCTTCCACTGCTAGCAGCTCTTCCCATCGCGAGAACGAATACGCCGGCGCGGGGGCGGAGAGTTCTTCTTTCACCGAGTTTTCGAACTCGGCGAGTTCAGCTTCGGCCGGATACGCCGGCACGTGCACGACGGGTTCCGCTTCTCCCGAATCCTCGGGCACGGCGGATTCCTCTTGCATCGGATCCCCGGGCGCGGAATTCGCCGCCGGGTCGGGGCTGGCCGACCGGTAGATTTTCGCTTTCCCCATGGCGGCTAGAATCGAAATCCAGACCACAAATAATGCGGCCGAGACGGCTTGCAACCCGATCGAGTTCATGCTCCCACCTCCCCGGACGGCCTTTCCTTAAAGGCCCGGTACATCTCCGTATCGATATAAGTAGCGATACACGTGTCCGCCCGGAACATTCCCGTGACGTTCCCCGCGTCCATGTCCACCACCGCGAAGTTCAGTCCTCTTTGGTTGCGGCTGCACGAAAAGCCGTTGACCGCGATCTCGGACCGGTTGCCCGCCAGCGCTCCTTCGCTGACGACCCGAAGATCGCAGGGCAGGGCGACTCCGTTGATCATCGTTCCCCTCGGCCATTCCCCGGAGATCGGAAGCTTGCTCGCCTCTTCGAACAAAGATAGGAAACCTTTATTTTTGTAGATCAGGTTCGCATAGCTATACCGATACTTCGCGGCGTTCAATTGACGGAACCCGTACTCGGCCATTTCCTCGGCAAATTCAGGGCCGAACTGAGCGGAAGCTTCGTCCTTGGCGGCGACTACGATCAAGGAGTGGTCCGGCAGGCTCCGCAAATAAGACGGCAGCGGGGTCGCCTCGACCGGCTCTACCCGATAGCCTTTCTCGATCAATCCGTTCGCGTAGAGGCGGTCCCCGAAATAAACCGGCAGCTCGTTCGCGTCCAAGTCGAAGGTGGAGAAGAACCGAATATTCTTCTTCCTTGCCCGGCGATAGAAGTCTTCCAGTCGCCGCATGGCTTCAGGTTCGTTCTTCTGCGCGTTCGAATACAGCTTGTCCATGGCCTGCGAGATCGGAATGACGACCGACTCGTCTTCGGCGAGGCTTAACAGGCGCTCTATATTCGGCGTAAACGCCGCTTGTCCGAGCGCGTCCGGCGCATCCCCGTCCGGCATGTCCCCGTCCGTCGGAGAATCCGGTACCAGCAAGTCGTTGACGATCAAGTACTCCGAACGGCTCATCCGTTCCCGGCTATACTCGAATCGATTCTTGTTGGCCCCCGACACCGGGAGAACCATCGATTCGTTCTTGCGGTCGTAAATGGCGCTGTACACATATTCGCCCGATTCGGGAGCATAGCAAAGCGTGTCGTTCGTCGCGAAGGACCCCGGATAGAACTGGCTTAAAGGAACGACCCGATCCTCGGGCGCCGAGAACAGACTCGTCCCCATCCCGTAGCCGATCTTCGGCAAGCCCAATAAATGCAGCAGCGTCTGGCCGACGTCCAGCGTGCTGCCGACCCGATCGGAGGCATAGGCGATTCTCCGGTTCGGGTCTCCGCAGGCGACGACGAAAGGCACCTGGGTCACGCTCATTCGATTGGTCGCCTTCAGCAGGTTCGATTGCGCCATGCCCAGCTCTTCGTACAGCACCGGAAGATGCTCCAGGCTAACCCCTTCATGATCGCCGTAGAGGGCGAACACCGTATTGTCCATCAGGCCTTCCCGCTCCAGAAGCTCGTAAAAATGCCGCAGCGCCCGATCGGTATAATTGACGCTTTGGTAGTAGCGGGCCAGGGGCTCCGGGACGTCCGAGCCAAGCTGGAGTCCCCGATGCTTCTCCTCCAGCTCGAACGGGAAGTGGGAGGTCATGCTGATCATAAAAGAGAAAAAAGGGCGCTTCATCTCCTTGATCTTCCCGACCGATTGCTCGAAAAACGAAAAGTCCGACATCCAGTAGGAGGCCCGGTCCGTCGCCAAGTAATCCTCTTCCGAGAAAAACGCCTCGAACCCGTACGTCTTCATCATCGTTCGGCGATTGTAGAAATCGCCCTTGTATCCGTGGTAAGCCATCGCTTGATAGCCGGAACTTCGCAAGATCGCGGGCAGTCCGTAGAATTTCTTGTCGTAATGCTTGTAATTGACGACCTCGTGCTTCAGGGGGTACAGCGAATGCAAGACGGCCAATTCGGCGTCGCAAGTATGTCCCTGGGCGTATTGGCTGAAAATGTCCGTGAAGACCAGGTTGTCGCTCGCCAGTCGGTTAAGGAACGGCGTAATCTCCTGGCCTGAGGCTCTGCGATGCAGCAGAAACTGCTGGAAGGACTCCAACTGAATCAGGATCAGGTTCATCCCCCGGAACTTGCCGAACCATTCGTCCCCCGGCGAATCGTCTCCGGCCCGCCCGTCCTCCGGCGGCGGATCACTCCGGAACGCGAAGCGTTCGCGCATTCGTTCCCGCTCCTCGCGGCTTCTTCGCGCCAGCACCCAGGAGAAATAATACGAAACGAACATTCCGAACAGATGGCTCTCCATCTCGCCCCGGTTCATCCTGCGATACTGCCTGATCGTCAAGGCGATCAAGATAAGCAGCGCTCCGTTCAGAATTCCCCACTTCCACAAGGGGTCGCCGGATTCCCGGACGACGAAGAGAGCGGCGAGCGTCTCCGCCCACAAGACGATCAAGACGACGTCTCCCCG
>JAEZZE010000040.1 GCA_023418755.1 Bacillota bacterium
GAGCGTATTCTTCGTCACCTCGGAGCCGAAAATCCCGATCACGAACACGAACACGATCAAATAGGCGATAAACGGAATCGCAAGTCCTCCCAGCATCGACTTCTTCATCGTTCCCGGCCGATTGTTCAATGCGTTGTAGAATAGGAAAATCTCGAATCCGAGGAAAGAGAACACCGTACCCCGTGACCCTTTCAGCACGTCTATCCAATCCGTCACGAACATCGGCTTCAGGTTGTGCACGTTGAAGAAGGAAAGGTTCATCGCCAGCAAGACTAGCACGATCAGCAGCACGAGGGGCAGAAAAATGACGTTCAAGCGAAGCAGAGTCACGCTCGGCCCCGCCACTCCGTAGGCCAATACGAAAAGGAAGAACAGGCAGATCGCTTCCTCCGGGGTCCGGTCGAACAAGTAGAGCTTGGAGACGTTGGCCACTCCCCTCGTCTCGTAACCGACGAACAATAACGTGTAGCAGGCGAACAATGCGGTAACGACCTTGGCCGTCGCCCCGTTCGCGACCGCCTTCGTGATTTCCTGCAGCCCCATTTTCGGAAAACGTTCGCACAAGGAGGCGACGAGCCAACCGACCGCCATCGCCCCCAATCCTCCGAGCACAAGCGACATCCAGCCGTCCGACGATTCCGTCATGGCGGCGAGCGTGCGCGGAAGAGTCAGTACGCCGAATCCGATGACCATATTGCTGACCCCTAAGATCACGTCGGACGACCCGATCTCCCGGTCCCCGTATTCGAACGTCTTCATGATCGCTTGCCTCTCGCGCTTGCCCGGTTGATATTTTTCGTCTGCATGAACTCGGGTCTCTTCGTCATAAAGGTTACCGGAGAACGGATCACCAAATCCCTCCAATCGCTAATAAACATCGGCGACACCGGCGAGGCATACGGCATGCCGAAGCTTCTGAGCCTGACGAGATGGGAGCTGATCATGATAAACGCCAAAATAATGCCGAACAGCCCCAGGACGCTGGCCGCCAGCATCGTCGCGAACCGCAGCATGCGAAAGGCGATGCCCGCGCTATAGGACGGGATGGCGAACGAAGAAATCGCCGTAACGGCGACGACTATGACCATGATCGGGCTGACGACGCCGGCCCGGACCGCCGCTTCGCCGATGACCAGACCGCCCACGATGCCGATCGTCTGACCGATCGGCTTCGGAAGGCGAACTCCGGCTTCGCGCAGAAGCTCCAGCGTCCCTTCCATCAGCAGCGCTTCGACGACGGCCGGAAAGGGGACGCCCTCCCGGGCGGCGGCGATCGAGAAGGCCAGTTTAAATGGAATCATCCCTTGATGGAAGGAGACGAGAGCGATATAAATCGCGGGAGCGAATAACGCAATAAATACGGCGATGTACCGGAGCGTCCGAATCAGGGAGCCGATCAGCCAACGCTCGTAGTAATCCTCCGGAGATTGGATGAGCGCCACGAACGTCGTCGGCACGATGAGCGCGAACGGAGTTCCTTCCAGCAGGATGGCCGCCTTCCCTTGCAGCAGGGCCGCTCTGACCTTGTCCGGCCTCTCCGTGTGCAGCGTTTGGGGAAACGGAGACAGGAAGCTGTCCTCGATCCACTGCTCGACGTACCCCGATTCGGGAGCGTCGTCGATATCTATCGTGTCCAATCTCCTCCGCACTTCTTCCAAGATATCCGGATGGATGATGCCCTGAACATAGGTCAAAATCAACGTTTTGCGGGAACGTCTTCCGATCGTGGAGGAGTCAAAGCGCAGGTTCATATCGCGAATGCCTCTGCGGATCAGGCCGACGTTGGTTTCGATCTTCTCGGTAAAGCCTTCCCTCGGGCCTCTGACCAGCGCCTCCGTGGGAGGCTCGTCGATGCTCCGTTCCTTCCAGTTCGCGGTTCCGATAAGCAGAGCATCGTCGGAGCCTTCGAGGAACAAGGCCGTGTCTCCGTAGAGAACTCCTTTTATCACGTCGCTCCAAAGGCGGACTTCAAGAACCTGGGACACCGACATCGTCTCGCTTCGGAGCCCGTCCAGCACTTCCGAAGTTTCCGCTTTCGAATCCCCGTCCCCGAAACGGTCCGTTTCCAAGATTCGCCTGACGATCTGTTCGTCGATGACCCCCCTGTCGGACAGGCCGGAGAGAAAGGCAAGCGCGCAGCTTCTCTTGCCCCCTCCGACCGTGATGACGCGAATGACGAGATCGGACGGGTCTCCGAGCATTAGCCGGATATGGCCGACATTCTCCTGCATATCCGGGAACACGTAAGCTCCTTCATTGCGCTTCTCTTCGTTCGGCGTTCCATCCATCCCTATCTCCTCCTCTCGGCGCGGCATGGGTTCGCATTCCTTTTACTATGTCCAATCGTCCCCGAATTAACCGTAATCTTCCTCCCCCGGCATTCCGTAAAAATACAGCAATCCCCGCATATCGCTCCCGATCGTTATTTGTTATCATTTAGAAAGCCCTTACACATAGACGAACAGACATCGGGGGGAGTCCGTTTCATGAATATAGACAAGCAGCGCGGAAGCATGAAGGTATGGATTCATTTTTTCGTGCCCTACGGCATATTGCTCGCCGGGTTCCTGGCCGTCGCGCTATACGCGTACGACAGAACCTCGGCATTGGTGGAAAACCACTCCAAGGAAACGGCCTTCGCGGTCATGGAGCAGACGAAGGAAATCATGGACCGCCGGTTCGAGGAACTGGAGACGATCGCCGAGCAAGTATCCAGCAGCCCCAAGGCGCTAAGCTTCCAATACGTGGACAAGCCGTTCTACGGAACGAATCCGGTGCGCATTCTGGAGCTTCGCAAGGATTTGTTCGACTATCCCTTGTTCAACCATTTCATTCTGAATTACTACGTCGCCTACCCGCGCAGCGGAGCCGTCGTCTCTCCGGAAACCTCGCATTCGCTGCGGCAGTTTTACGACTTGGAATTTCGCTACGACGGTCAATCCTTCGAAGAGTGGACGAACAGCCTGACGGCCGCCGCCGGACGCAAAACGTTCCTTCCCGGACAATCCGCCGTCTACCGCGGCAAACCCCATTCGGTCGTCTCCTACATGCAGTCGTTCGGAACGAGGGACCGCTCCGGCGTCGTCCTGATGCTGATCGACGACAATCAGATTCGCAGCCTGCTGCATAAGCTCGATTCGAGCAACGGGGGCTTCGCCTTCATCGCGGACGGCAAGGGCGACATCATCAGCCGGATCGGCTCGAATACCGATATCGGCTGGGCGAAAAGCCTGCCCGACGGATTCTCCCAGCTCGACATCGACGGCAGCAGCATGCTCGTGACGAAGACGACGTCCCGCTACAACGGCTGGACGTATTTGTCCGCGCAGCCCGAGGCGTACGTCCTGCAGCAGGTACGCTATTTCAAGCAGTTGATTCTGACGATTATTCTGCTCGGGCTCGGCTTCGGCCTGCTGGCCGCGCTTCTGTTCTCCTACCGGAACAGCCGGCCGCTCTGGATGCTGCTGCGGGTCCTTCCCAGCCAGCGGACCGGCGGCGAAGCCTCCCCGAAGCGCAACGCTTGGGAGCAGATCCGCGCTTCCGTCACCAATCTCGTGCACAGCAACGACTTTCTGTCCGAGAAGATGGAGCAGCAGGTACCGCTCATCCGCAGCGGGTTTTACGACCGTCTGCTGCGCGGACACTACTTGTCCAACAAGGACATCGCCGTCGCCATGGAGCACTCCCGGCAATCGTGGGAAGGCAGACGCTTCTCCGTGGGCATACTCGTTATCTCCGGCTATGACGGCACCTATAACGAAGCGATGCTCACCGAACTCGACTTCCGCAAAATCGCCATCCGCGACATCATTGCCAAAGGCTTCGGCAGAACAATCTCGACCCACGATCTCGGGGAGAACCGGATCGGCCTGCTGTTTAACGGCGACTCCGAGTCTCCGGCCGCTTTCCTCGACGAAATCCGGCGCATGCTCAAGGAGCTGCAAAACCGGATCAACGGCGCGATGAACGTGCAAACCTACGCCGCTGTCGGAGGGTGTTATTCGGAGATGACCGAAATCAGCCGCTCGTACGAGGAAGCACGTCTGCTGCAGCAGCGGGCCAGCTGGTCGGAAGAACGCACGATCGTCGTCCAGGACGACGAAGACAGCACGTCCCTTCCGGCTTATTACTATCCGCCGGACGTCGAGCAGCGGCTGATCAACCTGGTCAAGTCCGGCAGCGTAGCCGAGACGGAGGCTCTGCTCGGCCAAATTCGCGAGAACAATCTCGAGCAACCGAATTTGCCGGCCGCCGTCGGCAAAATTCTCGTCAACGAAATGACCGGCACGCTGTTGAAATGTCTCGAGCAAGCCGCGACGGAAGCGGACCGGCAGAACGAGATCATCCATGCGGCGCTGCTGGCCCCGGAATCCGGCCGTCCCGCGAAGCTCGCCTTCGGCCAGCTTGCAGACGCTTTCCTGTATCTCGTCCGCGGCCAGCACGATCGGAAGAAGAGCCACAATAACCGGCTTAAAGACTCCTTGATCCGCTACTTGGAAGAGCACTACATGCAGACGGATCTCAGCCTGACCGCCTTGGCCGATCGTTTCAATACTTCGGAGGCGTATATCTCCTATTTCTTCAAAGAACAGACCGGCGTGAACTTTTCGGATTACCTGGAGAACGTGCGCATGAGTCATGCCAAACGAATGCTCGCCGAGAGCGAGATGCCCGTCAGCGAGATATCCGCCTGGGTCGGCTACTATTCCCTCAACTCGTTCAGCCGCGCCTTCAAAAGGGCCAACGGCCTTAGCGCCACGGAGTTTCGTCGCAATTCCCGAGGCTGATTCTAAACAATTGAATAGTCTATGAACGCGGAATAAAAGCGCTTACAGACCATTCTAAATTCGTGCATAATCCTTGATTTTGTCTTCTTTACGGACGAGCTCGCCCCCCTCTATACTTCGAATCACCGGCCGGAAACAACAAGTCTTAAGCCGAGGGGGGATGGCGACTGAAAACCTTGACCGATGTAAGGAAAGGCTGGCAGTTGTACGCGCTGTTCGCTCTGCCGCTTCTTTACATCCTCGTATTCAAATACGTGCCGATGTTTGGAAACGTTATCGCGTTCAAGCAGTTCACTGTCACCAAAGGCATGTTCGGGAGTCCGTGGGTCGGCTTCGGCCACTTCGAGCGGTTCTTCAATTCCTACGAATTTTGGAGACTGCTCCGAAATACGATGTCTATCAGCTTTTACACGCTCATTGCCAGCTTTCCTTTTCCGATTCTGTTGGCGTTGGGATTGAACTACGTCAAAAACGAGCGGTTCAAAAAAACCGTACAAATGGTCACCTACGCGCCTTATTTCATCTCATTGGTCGTCGTGGTCGGTTTGCTGTTCCAATTTCTCGACCCTCGGACCGGCATTGTCAACTCGTTCCTGGGCTGGTTCGGCGTAGACC
>JAEZZE010000080.1 GCA_023418755.1 Bacillota bacterium
TCCGAGCGGATCCGGGTCGCCGGCCGCGAAGGGAGAAACGCAGGACCCGCTGGGCAAATACGAAACGCCGATCGAGGTAACGACGGCCCGGAGCCTCGGAAGCACCGTAACGTTCGCCGAAGGCGAGTCGCTGGACAACAACGTATGGTATCGGGGCTATCAAGACGATCTCGGCATCGTGCTGAAGAATGAATGGACCGTGCCGGAAGGCCAGTACGGACAGAAAATGAACGTCTCCATCGCATCGGGCAACATTCCCGACATTGTTGCGGTCGATCTGACCCAGCTTCAGAAGCTGATCGAGTCGGACATGATCATGGATTTGACCGACGTCTTCGAGCAGTACGCATCCGAGCTGACGAAGACAACGCTGTCGATGGACGGCGGCGTAGGCTGGACGGCGGCGACGTTCGGCGGCAAGAAGATGGCGCTGCCTTCGACGGCTTCAGTCATCGACGGCACCCAGATGATCTGGATTCGCGAGGATTGGCTGAAGAAGGTCGGTATGGACGCGCCGAAGACGATCGACGACGTATGGAGTATCGCCGAAGCGTTCGTCAAGCAGAAGCCGGGCGGCCAGGCGAAAACGTATGGGCTCGGACTGGGCAAGGACATTTATTCCGGTTACGGCGGTATCGGAGGGTTGGCGTACGGCTTCAAGGCTTATCCGAAGGCATGGGTGGCGGGAGCGGACGGCAAGCTGGCGTACGGCTCCGTTCAGCCGGAGATGAAGGCGGCGCTCGCCAAGCTGCAGGAGAAGTTCAAGGACGGGCTGATCGATCCCGAGTTCGGCGTCTACGACGCGAACAAAGTGAACGAGCTGATCACCTCCGGACAGATCGGAATGTTCTACGGACAGCACTGGAACGCATTCTGGCCGCTGCCGGACGGCTTCAAGAACGACCCGGAGGCGAACTGGATGCCTTATCCGATCGTCTCCGCCGACGGCTCGCCGGCCAGCTCGCTCGCGGGCAACGGCGCCGTCGTCTTCTATGCGGTGAAGAAAGGGGCCAAAAACCCCGAAGCGCTCGTCAAGCTGTTGAACTACAGCCTGGAGAAGCAGTACGGTCCGAACGGACGCGACAAGCGGTTTTTCAATAACGAAGACACGAATATGAACTTGTACGCTTACGCCGCGGTTACCGCCCAGGACCCGCTTCAGAACATTAACATCTACCGCGGAGTCAAGCAGGCAATGGAAAGCAAGAGCGATGCCGGCCTGTCATTCGACGCTAAGGACAACTATGAGAGCATCAACAAGTACTTGGCCGGGGACGAAGCGTTCTGGGGCAGCTACAAATGGTCGGGCCCGGAAGGGGCGCTCAGCGTGGAGGACGGATATGACAACAACGGGCAGGTCACGTTGAACGGCTTCCTCGGAGCGCCGACGGAGACGATGCTGAAGAAGGGGTCTACGCTTGATACGCTTGAGTTGGAGACGTTCACGAAAATTATTTTGAATGCCGCTCCGATCGATTCGTTCGATACGTTCGTCGCCAATTGGAGCAAGCTCGGCGGGGAAGAGATCACCAAGGAAGTGAACGAGTGGGCGGCGTCCAAATAAGCCGATGGGAGGGGGCGATCCCCTCCTCTTTCTTTCCCGCGCGACGATAGGAGGTACGGAATTTGAAAATCCGCGAAAAGCAAGGCGGCGAAGCTTCGCTGCACCTGATGCTGCTGCCCGGCGTCCTGTTCGTGCTCGCGTTCTGCTATTACCCGATGACGGGCATCGCGATCGCTTTCGAGCATTTTATTCCGACCAAGGGCTTCTTCCGTTCGGAATGGGTCGGTCTGGAGCATTTCCGCTATTTGTTTCAACTGCCGAACTTCGGCTCGGTGCTGCGCAACACCGTCTGGATCGCGACGATGAAAATCGTCCTCGGGCTGGTCGTGCCGATTCTGTTTGCGCTGCTTCTGAACGAAGTGCGCCGGACGGCGTTTAAACGTTCGGTCCAAACGATGGTCTATTTACCCCATTTTCTATCGTGGGTCATTCTGGGCGGCGTGCTGATCGATATTTTGTCGCCGTCCTCGGGCATCGTCAATTCCTTTCTCGGGTATTTCGGCCTCGGACCGGTTTTTTTCCTGGGGGATGAGAAATGGTTCCCTTACGTGCTGGTCGTCTCCGACATCTGGAAGGAGTTCGGCTTCTCGACAATCGTGTTTCTCGCCGCCATCACCTCGATCAATCCGACCTTGTACGAAGCTGCGGTCATGGACGGAGCGGGACGGATCAAGCAGACGATCCACGTCACGCTGCCGGGAATGATGCCGATCATCGTACTGATGCTGACGCTCAGCCTTGGCAACGTTCTGAACGCGGGCTTCGACCAGGTGTTCAATTTGTACAGTCCTCAAGTGTACAGCACGGGGGACATTATCGACACGCTTGTCTATCGGATAGGACTCGTTGACGCGCAGTATAGTCTGGCAACCGCAGTCGGTCTGTTCAAATCGGTCATTTCGTTGATCCTGATTACGATTTCCTACACGCTTGCCTACCGGCTGGCGAACTACCGAATTTTCTAAACGAAGAAGGGATACGGATGATCTACAAAAACGCATTCGGAAGACGAGCGTTCGATTGGGCGAACTACGTCTTCCTTGGCGGAGCCGCGCTGCTGTGCCTGCTGCCGCTCATCCATGTGCTCGCGGTCTCGTTCAGCGCCAGCTCCGCGGCCACGGCCGGCTTCGTGAAGCTGTGGCCGGTCGATTTTACGTTGGCCTCTTACAAGTACGCCTTGAACAAGCCGCAATTCATCGACAGCTTCCTCGTGTCGTTGGAGAGGGTCGCGCTGGGTGCGATCATTAACATGACGCTGACGGTGCTCATCGCTTACCCGCTGTCCAAGGAAAGGCGTCAGTTCCGGTGGCGTTCGGTATACGCCTGGTTTTTCGTCGTGACGATTCTGTTCTCCGGCGGTCTAATCCCCGTGTTTATGGTCGTCAAGCAGCTCGGCTTGCTCGATTCGATCTGGGCGCTCGTCCTGCCGGGAGCCGTTCCCGTCTTTAACGTCATTCTGCTGCTTAACTTCATGCGCTCGCAGCCGAAGGAGCTGTACGAGGCGGCGTTCGTAGACGGAGCCGGGCATTGGTCGGTGCTGTGGCGGATCGCCGTTCCGCTGGCGAAACCCGCGCTGGCCACGCTGCTGCTGTTCATCTGCGTCGGTCATTGGAATTCCTGGTTCGACGGGTTGATCTATATGAACAAGCCGGAGCATTTTCCGCTGCAGACGTATTTGCAGTCGGTCGTCATTAATCGCGATCCGAGCCTGATGACAACGACCGAGGAACTGAAGACGCTATCGCAAATTTCCGACCAGACGACGAAGGCGGCGCAGATTTTCCTGGCCGCGCTGCCGATTCTGCTGCTGTATCCGTTTCTTCAGAAGCATTTTATTCAGGGGATTACGCTGGGCAGCGTGAAGGAGTAGAGTTGGACGGCAATAGGGAAGTCGAGAAATCGTTAATCTAGAAAGGGGAATCTCGAGTGCAAACGAAAACGGAAGTGGCCGTTTATTATTTTCCAAATTATCATCCCGATGCGCGTAACGACAAGTGGCATGGCCGGGGATGGACCGAATGGGAGCTGGTGAAGCGGGCGGAGCCCCGGTTCGAAGGTCATGCGCAGCCTAAGGTGCCGCTCTGGGGATACGAGGACGAATCCGATCCGCAGGCGATGGCGCGCAAAATCGACGCCGCGGCGGACCATGGCGTCGACTGTTTTATTTTCGACTGGTATTGGTACGAGGACGGACCGTACTTGCAGCGGGGGCTGGAAGAAGGATTTCTCCAGGCTGGCAACGCGGAGCGGCTGAAGTTTTCGCTCATGTGGGCGAACCACGACTGGATCGACATTCACCCGCTGACCCGGGCGCTGCAGCCGGCGACGCTCGCCTCCGGCAAAGTGTCGGATCAGGCGTTCGTCGCGGCGACCGAGCATATGATCGAGCGTTATTTTCGCCATCCGTCCTACTGGAGGGTCGGGGGCGGGCTGTATTTCTCGATCTACGAGCTGATGAACCTCGTCGAAGGTTTGGGCGGCTTGGACGAGACGAAGCGGATTCTCGGCGAATTCCGGGAACGCGTGCGCCAAGCGGGCTTGGGCGAGCTTCATCTGAACGCGGTCGTCTGGGGCGTGCAGATTTTGCCGGGGGAGAAACGCATCGACAATCCGAACGAACTGCTCGACCTGCTCGGCTTCGATTCGGTCACCTCCTACGTATGGCTTCATCACGTCGGACTTCCACAGTTCCCGCAATCGGACTATGGGGCTTGGCGCGACGAGGCCGTCGCCAAAATGTCCGGGCTTGCGGACGAGTTTCGGCTGCCTTATTTTCCGAATGTCACGATGGGCTGGGACACGAGTCCGCGCACGGTGCAGTCGGACAAGTACGAGCCGATCGGCTACCAGTATATGGCCACGGTCGGCGGCAATACGCCCGCGGAGTTCGAAACGGCTCTCAGAAGGACCAAGGTGCTGGCGGAAGAGAAAAGCGACGGCTTGAACATCGTTACGATCAACGCCTGGAACGAATGGACGGAGGGCAGCTACCTGGAGCCGGACACGGTTCACGGCTTCGGCTATTTGGAGGCGGTGAAGTCGGTTTTTGGGCGGAAGTAAGTTCGGATCGCGCAGGCTTGAAGTCGTTGCCGTTCTGAAGGGCCAATGGCCTCAATATTCTCCTCTTCAGATTCCACATACCATATGAATGCGCTTTCGCAAACCCTTGCGATTGCGCATTTTTTTTACACCCTTTTGCCTAATGTTTGCGCAGCGAGCCGTCTGTGCAGGCCGTCACGGAATGTTCATAATGAATCTCGTAAGCTGACAGCGAGGTGACGAGATGAAAATTACCGCGATCGAAATCAAGCATTATTTACTGCCTCTCGACCCTCCGTTCAAGGCGGCGTGGGATCCGAATCCGCGCAGGAAATTCGCCTCGACGGTCGTGCAGGTGCATACGGACGAAGGCGTTACGGGCATCGGTTCGGGCGATCTGATGACGGGATTCGAAGGGCACGAGCATCTGTTCATCGGCCAAGATCCGTTCGCGATCGAACGGCATTCGCAGGTGATCGACAACATCGACTTCCATTACGGAAGATGCTGGCCGCTGGACTTGGCGCTGTGGGACCTGATGGGCAAAGCGACCGGCCAGCCGACCTACAAGCTGCTTGGAGCCCGCAACGATAAAATTCTTGCATACGCTTCCACCGGCGAGATGGTCACCCCGGAAGTACGGGCGGAGCGGGCGCAGCTGCTGGTCGAACAAGGCTTCAAAGCGATGAAAATCCGGTTCCACCATAAGGACGTGCGTGACGATATCCGCGTCGTCGAAGCGGTTCGCAAGGCGATCGGAGACAAGCTCGAAATTATGGTCGACGCGAACCAGGGCTGGAAGATGCCATGGGACACCGAACCGACATGGGATCTCAAAAAGGCGTACCAAGTCGCCAAGGAGCTGGAGCAGCTCGGCGTATTCTGGCTGGAGGAGCCGCTGCAAAGCCACGACTTCCGCGGATTGGCTCAGCTTCGTCAGAGGGTCGGAGGCATTCGCATCGCCGGAGGAGAGATGAACCGCCGGATGCACGACTTCCGCGAGATGAACTTCCTCGGCTCGCTCGACGTGTATCAGCCGGACGTCGCGCTGACCGGAGGCATCGCGCAGGTGCGCAAAATCGCCGACATGGTGCAGGCCGGCGGCGCGTGGTTCAGCCCGCACACGTGGACGAACGGCATCGGCGTCATGGCGAACCTCCATCTGGCCGCGGCGGTCAGCCACTGTCCGTACCTGGAGTTGCCGTACGATCCGCCTTCGTGGACGCCGGAGCGGCGCGACTTTATTCAGCGGGATAAACTGAACATCGATTCCGACGGGTATCTGCGCTTGCCTCAGGCTCCCGGACTCGGCGTCGAACTGGATCTGGAGGCCGTCGAGCGTTACGCCTATAACAAGGTGTACGTAGGTGAATCGACATGAGTTACCTGTTCGAAAACCCCGACAAGGTGATGCCGTTTTTCTGGGAGCATCTGTCGCTGACTTTCAGCGCTTTGCTGATCGCCCTCTGCATCGCTTTGCCGCTCGGTTTCCTGATCGCCAAGTATCAGCGGCTGCAGGCTCCGGTTACGAGCGTGCTCGGCATCATCTACACGATCCCGAGCATGGCGCTGTACGCGGCGCTGATCCCCTACACGGGGCTCGGCGTCACGACGGCGACGATCGGGCTCGTCGCCTACGCGCAGATGATTCTCGTGCGCAACGTCGTCGCGGCGATCAAGGGCATCGATCCGATGATGATCGAAGCGGCGAAGGGGATGGGGATGAGCAAGGCGCAAATCATTTTCAAGATCGAAATTCCGCTGGCCGTACCGGTCGTTATCGCCGGTATCCGGATCGCGACCGTTTCGATCATCTCGATCGGAACGGTGGCGGCGTGGATCGGCGCCGGCGGGCTCGGAAGACTGATCTTTCAAGGCTTGAACCACGATCACACCGGGAAAATCATTGCCGGAACGGTGACCATCGCGATTCTGGCGATCGGGGCGGACCTGCTGTTCCGCGCACTTGAAAAAATCCTCAGCCCGAGAACGAATTAACGGAGGTGTGAACCGTGAAAGTCCTGGATCAGATTCGCGAGTACTTCGAGGGGAATTCCCCCGTATTTTTCGCCAACATGAAAACGCATATCTGGCTCAGCTCCTTCTCGATGATCGCGGCGATGCTCATCTGCATTC
>JAEZZE010000185.1 GCA_023418755.1 Bacillota bacterium
TCGACCATGCGCACGAGCAATCGATGGAAATCGGATTCCAAATCTATCTGGACTATATTACGGACAAATGGCATTCGAATTTGCAAAAGCTTGAAGAGGAGCGAGGTCGCTAAACCGGAAGAGGGAATAGGAGGGCGCGAATGTATCAGGTTCTGCTAGTGGACGACGAGGAACTGGACCTTGAAGGGCTGCGGCAGTTTATTCCTTGGGAGGAGCTGGACATGGAGGTGGCGGGCGCCGCCAACAACGCCTTGTCCGCCAAGGACATCCTGGAGAGCCGACCGATCGATATTCTCGTAAGCGACGTCAATATGCCCTATATGTCGGGATTGGAATTGGCCAGAACGGCGCTGGCGCGATCGCCGGAGCTTCGCGTCATTTTCGTCAGCGGGTACCAGGAATTCAGCTACGTGCGGCAAGCTTTGTCGCTGAAGGCTTACAATTACGTGCTGAAGCCGATGGAGGACGCCGAGCTGGTCGCGACCTTGCGGAAGGTCAGGCAGGATCTCGAGGAGGCCGGCAAGCGGCGGGAGGCGGAGGAATCCTATCGGCGGATGATTCCGATCGCCAAGAGCGATTTGCTCGTGCGCCTGCTCGAGGGGGATACCGGGGAAAGCGTCGCCGATTGGACGAAACAGTCGGCCGCGTACGGACTCGGCCAATTGGCTTGGCCCGTTCGCGTAGCCGTGATGGAGATGGATAAGCTGATCTGGGAGTACGCGGAAACTCCGGGCGCCCGGTTGGAGATGTCGCGGATTTTCCTGGAGCAGGTCAATGCCGTTCTCGAGGGCGGCGGGAACGTGCCCTACTGCAAGCTAAGCGCGACGAGAATCGCGCTCGTGCTGGAGGCAAGCGGCTTCGACAAGACGATTCGGGCGCTGTACGATTCGATAAGAACGCGGCTGCCCATTACGGTGACGACCGGAGCGGGAGAACCGGCGCATGGCCTGGCCAGGCTTCATTCCTCGTACCGGCAGGCGCTCGAAGCGGTGGAAGGCAAAATGTTCCTCGGCAAAGGGACGGTCATCAAATACGAAGAGGCGCGCCGCGAGCCGGAGATGCTGGACGCCCGGACGCTGAATACGCGCATGGAGGCCTTGTTCAAGGCGATGCAGGAGTACGATCTCGTTCGCATATACGACGAGTTCGAAAATCTGTTCCAGTCGCTGTCGGCCTTGCGTTCCAAATTTACGGTGCTCAATCTATCCAACTATATCGTCTGGAATCTAGAGCGGCGGCTGAGCCTCCTGAACGAGAATTTATTCGAGCTGCTCGGCATCGAGCTGCACAATCTGGACGTGCTGCTGCAGTTCGAAACCGTGGGCGACATCCGCTCCTGGCTCGTGCACCGGATTTACGAAATTTCGGAGAAGCTGCGCGAGAAAAACAATTCCGCCAACGGCAAGTTCATCCGGAGCGTCGTTCATATGATCCATGAACGGATGGGCGAGAACATGACGTTGAAGGATTTCGCGCAGCATTTTTCGTTCTCGCCGAGCTATTTCGGACATCTCGTCAAGGAGAAGTCCGGCCGTACGTTCAACGAGCTGCTCGTGCAGTTGAGGATGGAGCGGGCTTGCGAGCTGCTCAAGGAACCGGGCATCAAAATCTACGAGGTGGCCGACCAGGTCGGCTATCGTTACTTGCCGTACTTCAGCAGGCAGTTCAAGGATAAGTTCGGAATGACGCCGCTCGAGTACCGCAAGCGGGAGCAATGATGGAGGTCGCCGGCGATGCGTATTCCGACGAGAGGAAAGAGGCTCGGCTATATCCCGATCGGATACAAGCTGATGATCTCCTACATGATCTTTATCGTGATCCTGGTATCCGTCAACGGATACGTCTCGCATTCCATGTACGAT
Organism: Bacillota bacterium; assembly: GCA_023418755.1. Classification (GTDB taxonomy): domain Bacteria; phylum Bacillota; class Bacilli; order Paenibacillales; family Paenibacillaceae; genus Cohnella. The sequence continues at coordinate 1,863 of JAEZZE010000185.1, forward strand.
TCGTCGATGCGGAAGCAGACCCGGACCAATATTCAGGGGACGGTGCTGCAGATCCGGGACAACGTCGCTTACAAGACGGACGATCTGACCCGCATTTCGTCCATGCTGTACGATGACTACAATCTCGTGCAATATTTGCGCGCGAAGGAAACCGGACGGGCGAACGATTACCGGATGCGGCAAATTATCATTCCGAAGCTGGAGAGCGCCTCCAGGTCGATCGGATTTAATCAGCGTCTGAGCATGTACGTGCGCAACGAAACGGTGAACGAGGTGTACCCCGAGCAGACGTACAACATCTATCATTTGAAACGGATCCGGGACAAAGCCTGGTACGCCGGCTTTCCGAGCGAGCAATACGGGATGACGATGATTTGGATGCAGGTGGAGGAGGACGAGGAGGAAGGGCGAATCTCCTTGATTCGCCGCCTCGTCGATACGTCGAATCCGCTCGAGCTCGAAGAGCTGGGAATGATGCGATTCAGCGTGGCGCTGAAGGAGCTGTTCGAAAGCGTGGACTTCGAGAAGCTCGGAGAGGGCAGCATGCTGCTGGTGAGAAATTCGGAGGGCAAGACGATGTACGCTTCCGGCGCCGAGGATACGGATTCGAGCCGGCCCGGGCCGGGAGCGGGAACGGAGACGGAAACGGGGAACGAGGCCGGGAAGGAGGACGGCCGCTACATTACGATCGAGGAGAATATGCAGCGGCAGGGCTGGACGATCGTCGCCCGCGTGCCGGTCACGATTATCGCGCAGGAAGCGAAGAAGACGACGACGTTCATCATCGGCATCTGCGTGTTATGCTTCTTCCTGTTTACGTTCGCCGGCGTCTTCATCTCCCGCTATTTTTCCAAGCGGATCACGAAGTTCGTCTCGGTGCTCAACGCGTTCCGCGAAGGAGATCTGCACAAGCGCATCGCCTACAAGGGCAAGGACGAATTTTCCCAAATCGCCACCGCCTTGAACGGCATGGGCGAGGATGTGGGCGCGCTGATCAACAAAGTGTACTTGACGCAGCTGCAGAAGAAGGAGGCGGAGCTGGAGATGCTGCAGCTTCAGATCAATCCCCATTTTCTGTACAATACGCTGTCTTCGATCAACCGTCTGGCCAAGTTCGGGGAGAACGAGAAGCTGCAGAGGATGGTCGTGCAGCTCGGGAAGTTTTACCGTTTGACGCTCAATTCCGGACGCACGCTCATTCCGATTTTCTCCGAGATCGAACAGTCCAACGCGTATTTGGACATCCAGAAGGTCAAATACGGGAATCGTCTGGAGGTGCTGTTCGACGTCGACGCGGCCGTATGGCCCTACGAGACGATCAAGATCATTCTGCAGCCGTTCATCGAGAACGCGCTCAAGCATGCTTGGTCGGGCGACCGCATCCATATCCGCATCGCCGTCCGCAAAGTCGGGCAGGAGATCCAGTACCGGATCATCGACGACGGCTTGGGAATGCCCCGGTGGAAAATCCGCGACATCCTCAATCCGCCGAGCGAATGCGAGAGCGAGACGGGTTACGGCATCCGGAATATCGATCAGCGCATCAAGCTGCAATACGGGCCGGAATACGGCGTATCGATCTTTAGCGCGCGAGGCGCCGGCACGACCGTGCTGCTGCGCATTCCGGCCAAGAAACGCAAAGGCCATGCGGCGGGGAAGGACGGCTTGAACGTATCCTAGACAAAATTCGCAGGGAAGTCGTAATAGATTGAAGGTGCGAGCCAATTGCCGGGAAAACCCTAAGGCACGCGAGTCCTGTTTGCCGGGGCTTGCATGCCTTTTTTTCTATGACTGACCAAATGACTCACATTCATTCGCAGGTCCTTTTGGGTACTGAATGTACAAAATATCAGTTAGCTTTTCGCTATGACCTCCTTTGCGCCGATATGCGCGACTATCCTCGAGATCGTTAAAGGCGATCGGCCGATCGATTTCGCACGATTAACGGCCTGCTAGACCGTTAAAGGCGGTCAGTCGATCGATTTCGCTCGATTAACGGTCTGCTAGACCATTAGAGGTGGTCAGCCGATCGATTTCGCTCGATTAACGGTCTGCCAGACCGTTAGCGGTGGTCAGCCGATCGATTTCGCTCGATTAACGGTCTGCCAGACCGTTAGCGGTGGTCAGCCGATCGATTTCGCTCGATTAACGGTCTGCCAGACCGTTATAGGCAGTCAGCCGATCGATTTCGCACGATTAACGGTCTGCCAGACCGTTATAGGCAGTCAGCCGATCGGATTCGCTGCACTTACGGTATGCCTGACCGGGCAATTCGCCCCTGCGAAAGCCCCAACATAGATTGTGTGCTCATGTTCGTGAATTGGTCAGTTGTAGTTTTTTTGTCATGCGACGACAACGCCTCGGACGCCGTACCCGAAAAAATGCAACCTTCTGTGAAATTTGGAGCCTTATGCTCCCGAAGGGAAATGCTTATACTCGATGAAGAAAGTGCTTACAAGCTTGCGAGGAGATGTGGCCGTCATGGAAGCGAACGCGGAGGTTCAAGTCCCGGCGCGGAAGCCTGACAACAAAAGAAGGACGAGTCTGCTGCGGAAGTTTTACGGCCAGCGATATTTGCAGGTGATGGCGCTGCTCGGCGTCGCGTGGATGCTGTTGTTCCATTACGCGCCGATGTACGGAATCGTGATCGCGTTCAAGCAATACATCGGAATCGGAGAAATCAAGAACGCGCCCTGGGCGGGCTGGGAACACTTCCGGTCGATATTCGAGGACGATCTGATGCTCAAGGTTATTCGGAACACGCTCGGCATCAGCTTGCTGAAACTGATCATCGGTTTTCCGATTCCCATTCTGTTCGCTCTGTTCCTTAACGAACTGCGTTCGTTAAGATTCAACCGGATCGTGCAGACGATTACTTACTTGCCCCACTTCCTGTCCTGGGTCATTCTCGGGGGCATCCTGATTACCTGGCTGTCCGACGTGGGAGTCGTGAACGACGTGCTCATGAGCCTCGGGCTCGTCAAGGAGCCGATCTTCTATCTGAGCGAACCGCAATATTTCTGGGGAATCGTAATCGCTTCGGATATCTGGAAGGAGTTCGGCTGGTCGGCGATCATCTACATCGCGGCCATCGCGAGCATCTCCCCGGAGCTGTACGAGGCGGCCACGATCGACGGAGCCGGCAGGTTCCAAAGAATGCGGTACGTGACGGTTCCTTGCATCAAGGGGACGATCTCGATTCTGTTCATTCTGTCGGTCGGCAGCATTCTGAACTCGAACTTCGATCAGATTCTGGTGCTGAAAAACCAGGTGAACGAAAGCGCCAGCAGCGTAATCGATATTTACGTCTATGAAATCGGCATCAAGCAAGGGCGGTTCTCGTATTCTGCCGCGGTAGGGTTGGTTAAAGGCGTCATCGCTCTCTTCCTGCTGCTTCTTGCGAACTCCTTCTCGAAGAGAATGAACCAATCTTCCCTATTCTAGCCAAGGCGGTGAGACACGATGTTTGCTCGAGATCGCAGAACCCGCGGAGAAGTGCTGTTCGACCGCTTTAACGTCATTGCGATGCTGGTCATCTGCTTCGTGACGCTGTACCCGATCTGGTACGTGCTCGTCAATTCATTCAACGACGGGACGGACGCGATGACGGGAGGGCTGATCTACTGGATTCCGCGCAAGTTCAGCCTGGAAAACTACGAGATCGTGTTTTCCAATGCCGGCATTATGACCGCGATGGGCATTACGGTGGCCAAGACGCTGATCGGAACGGTCATTCATGTCTTTTTTACCGCGATGGTCGCTTACGCTTTGTCCCGCAAGGAGCTGATGTTCCGCAAGCTTTACATGGTGATGGGGACGATCACGCTGTTCTTCAGCGCTCCGCTCATTCCCAACTACCTTTGGCTGCGCGATCTCGGCCTGCTCGATACTTTCGGGGTTTACATCTACCCGGCGATGTTCAGCTTCTTCGACTTGATCATCTTCCTCACCTTCTTCCGGGAAATCCCGGACGGGCTCGAAGAGGCGGCCAAGATCGACGGGGCCAACGATTTCTCTATCTTCGTCCGCATCGTGCTGCCGGTATCCCTTCCGGTTGTCGCCACGATCGCCTTGTTCCACGGCGTCTGGCAATGGAACGACTACTTCGTCGGGGTTCTCTATACGAACAACGACCAATTGCAGCCGATTCAGACGTTCTTGTACCGGGTCATCGCCCAGTCCAGCTCGAATCAGATCGTAGGAGCGACGGGTGGCGCAATTAACCGAACCGTCACTTCGCAGTCGATCAAGCTCGCGACGATGGTCATTACGACCGTCCCGATTATCGTCGCGTATCCGTTCCTGCAGCGCTACTTCGTCAAGGGTCTGATGATCGGATCGCTTAAGGGATGACGCCGAATCCGCTTCTAGTATCGCTTCGTGATCAAAATCGGACTTTTTGAACGACCGTTCAAATAAGGGTTCAAAAAGTTCGGTTTTCAGCACCGAGAAGATTGGATGAAGACCGGGGATGAGGA
>JAEZZE010000237.1 GCA_023418755.1 Bacillota bacterium
GGCTTATTGGCCAGAACGAGGCCCGGACGCGACAGATAAGCACGCCGTGCGGGCTTATTACCAGAACAGGGCCCAGGTGTGACAGATAAGCCCGCCGTGCGGGCTTATTGGCCCGGACTGGGCCGGAGTGCGACAGCTAAGCACGCCGTGCGGGCTTATTGGCCTCGACCTAGCCTGGCAATTTACTGCAAGCATTGTGGGTCATGATTAGCCTGGAAACTGCCTCATACGGTCCTGAAATGACTTGTTACAGGTTACCCATTCCAGATTCAGGATCGAATAGCATCATAAGGAGATACCTGCACGACAACATTCTCTATCGATCCTCCTTTCGTACGACTCCCTTAATTAGGGACAGTCCTCTTCAGCAAATCGCTTACCGTAAAGCTGTCGAATACCTTGCCGTTCATTAAGAAATTCAACGCCAGCTCTCCATCGTAAACGGACGATTGGGCTTTATCGCCCATTAGCGCCGTCTCGGCCCAGCACCGCAGCAGCAGCTTCCGCTCGGCAGCGCTCTTGGGCAGGAAGTCCGCGTTCAGTTGAATGCCGAAGGTTACGGTATCCCGATTGGCGTCGGTAAGATCGTCGTAACTCACTTCCTTCCCTTGCGCGTCGAAGTAGCCGACCGCATAGTCGGGAACCCCGCCGGAGATATCGTAATTAAGGCTCAGTCCGTAGCCGTCTTCCTCCAACTGCGCGAAAAAAGCCTGCGAATAGAAATAGACGCTGTAAATATCCGTGTGCTGGTGAGGGTAGTTGGCCAAGAAGGTTTCGTGCGTGTTGCCGTTCTTGTCCGGAGTCGCGACGATCAGCGCGTGATCTTCCGTGTCGGCGCCGAATTCGACGGGGGAGCCGAACGTGCTTTCCAGAACGACAAGGCGCTGTTCGTTCTCGTATTTCGGCGCGTAGGTACTGACGATACGCGTGCCTTCTTCCTTTGAAGGCAGCTTCAGAATGAAGTCCGGCTGCAGGCCCGCCTCGTACGTATAACGCTCGATCAACGTTCCCCCAAGCCTCTCCGTTTCGTCCCGCAGCCATTTCTCTACGGTTTCAAGCGAACCTGTTACTTGGTACTCATGCAATCGATAGACGGTATTCGGCTCTGTCCGGGCGTCTTCCAGATCCCGCAATCCCGTTAACAGGCCGACCGGAATGGAGAAATCGGCGTAAGAAGCGTCCGGCAGCTCTTGCGGCGGTTCAAGCTCATCTTGAAGCGGAGCTTTACCGACGACCTCCACGAGCGTCGTGTTCTGGACGATGTCGTCCTTGCCGACCGCTCTGTCTCTGAAACCGCTGATTCTAATGACCGCTTCTCCCGACTGGCCGATCGAGCCGAACTGCCCGATATCCTCGGCATGGGTCAGGTACAATCGAATATCGTGCGCAAAAAGGTTATGGTACGGGAACAGGTCGACCGACTGGGCAGCGGGATCGAACACGACCGTTAGTCCGCCCGCTTCCGCGTCACCATCCGAAGCCGCGGATACGACGGCGTAAGTTCCGCTGATTTCCAGCACGTCCGAATCGAAAAGGATATCGGCGAAGACGGTCCCGTCCCGTAGCTTTCGAACGTCGACCGAGGCAACCGTCATGGAAGCGACGGTATCCGCTGTCTTCAGCTTCAAAGGATCGTAGACGTTGCCCGCCGGGTTCTCCGTCGAGTCGGAAGGTCCCGCGGTTCGCAAGAAGGGATTCGGGACGACTCCGTTCGCGATCAGCACGACTGCCGCCAACGCCAGCGCGGCCGTACAGGCTGCGGCATAACGAAGCCAGGGGCGGCTTCGTTCCTTGCGGGCTGTTTTTCGCCGTTCGGTCAGGGCGACGATCCGCTCTAACGCAAAATTCGTTCGGCGAAACGGTTTTCTTCTCGATCGCTCCTCGGCGTCCGGTTTGAATTCATCCATGAGGCTCCTCCTTCTTATCGCCGCGGCTAGCTTGGCTCGGGCCCGATGCAGCCGCGTTTTCAAGGAGGAAGCCTCTCCCCGAAACGAGGCGATGCCGCTTTCCTTCCTTTGCCTAATTAGACTCCCGAACGCGCCGCAAAGTTCCCGATTCGTTCGCAAAATGACAAAATCCCGCGGGAAGCGCTCATCGGAGCGTTCCAGCGGGATATCGATTCCAGCGGGATAGCGACTAGATCGCCGGCACTTGCCAGTCGATTTCCGTTTGCCCGGTCTCGCGAAGGAAGGCGTTGCTCTTCGAGAAAGGTTTGCTTCCGAAGAAACCGGCGTGGGCGGACAAGGGGCTCGGGTGGGCGGACCGGATGACGCAGTGGCGGCTGCCGTCGATGAAGGAGGCTTTCTGCTGCGCGTGGCGGCCCCACAGGATGAACGCCATCGGCTTCTCCCGTTCGTTCAGGCACGCGACGATCCGGTCGGTGAATCGCTCCCAGCCGAGACTCTTGTGCGAGTTCGCTTCGCCCTGCCTCACGGTCAGCACGGTGTTGAGCAGCAGAACGCCCTGTTTCGCCCAATGCTCCAGATTGCCGTGGTTCGGGATTTCGCATCCGAGGTCCGCCCGCAATTCCTTGAATATATTTTGGAGCGAAGGAGGCTGCCTGACTCCCCGCTGAACCGAGAAACTGAGCCCGTGGGCTTGTCCCGGACCGTGGTACGGGTCCTGCCCGAGAATAACGACCTTGACTTCCGAGTAAGGCGTCCAATGCATCGCCTGGAAAATCTCATAGGGATTCGGGTAGACGACTCTTTCCCGGTATTCCGTCGCCAGACGGCTTCTCAATTCCTGATAATAGGGCAACTCCATCTCGGGGGTCAGCAGCTCCCCCCAATCGTTGTGAAACAGAACGGCCATGCCAAGCTTGTCTCCTCTCTAGAAAATGTCCAGCGCGATCGGACAATGGTCGCTGCCGAGAACGTCGCAGTGAATTTCGGCTCCCTTGATCGACGGGGCCAGCCGGGCGGAGGCGATAAAGTAGTCGATTCTCCAGCCGACGTTGCGCTCGCGGACGCCCGGCATGTTCGACCACCAGGAATAGACGTCGGTCCGGTCGGGATGCAAGTGCCGGAACGTATCGATGAAGCCGGCGTCCAGCAGCCGGGTCATCTTCTCCCGCTCTTCGTCGGTGAAGCCGGAATTGCCGCGATTCGGCTTGGCGTTCTTGATGTCGATCTCCTGGTGGGCGACGTTCAGGTCGCCGCAGGCGACGACCGGCTTGCGCTTGTCCAGTTCGGACAAATAATCGCGGAAACGGTCCTCCCATTCCATCCGGTAATCCAGACGGGACAAGTCCCGCTTGGCGTTCGGCGTATAGACGGTCACGAGAAAGAAATCCTCGAACTCGAGCGTAATGATCCGGCCCTCCGGCTCCGAATCCTCTTCGATGCCGTAACGAACCGACAGCGGCTTGATCCTCGTCAGGACGGCCGTGCCCGAATAGCCTTTTTTCTCCGCGTAATTCCAATATTGCTCGTACGCTTCCCCGACGGCAAGCTGGAGCTGGCCTTCCGACAGCTTCGTCTCCTGCAGGCAGACGATATCGGCGTCGGTTTCCCGGAAATAGTCGAGAAAGCCCTTATTCACGCATGCCCGCAGTCCGTTTACGTTCCAAGACACCAATTTCACAGATGATTCCGCCCCTTCGTCCAATCCTTTTTTACCAGTGTATCATAGATTGCCTTTAGGACGACTTTCGGATTGTTTTTTGTCCGGAAACTGGCTATCCTTAAAGAGGATTCGTTCGGACGAAGCGAGCGAATAAGGACTCTTGCTTTCAATATACGACTTAGGAAAAGATGACATATGACTATCGGTTTTTTCGATTCGGGGATCGGCGGTTTAACCGTGCTGGAGGAGTCGCTGAGACGGCTTCCCGCGCAAGATTACGTTTATATGGCGGATACGCTTCACGTGCCTTACGGACCGAAATCCCAAGAGGAAGTCCGGGGATACGTGCTGGATGCGGTCAAGACGATGATGGGCGAAGGGATCGAGGCGCTCGTGGTCGCGTGCAACACCGCGACGAGCATCGCGGTGAACGAGCTTCGGGAGCTGTACGACATTCCCGTCATCGGCATGGAGCCGGCCGTCAAACCGGCCGTGGAGATGAACCGGGCGACGGGAAGAAGAGTGCTCGTCTTCGCGACCCAACTGACGCTGAGCATGCCGAAGTATTACGCGCTCGTCTCGCGGGTCGACGAGGAGGGAATCGTCGACTCCCTTCCACTTCCGGAGCTGGTCCGTTACTGCGAAGATTTGCAATTCGACAGGCGGGTTCTGAAGGATTACTTCCTCGGGAAGCTGGCGGGATACGATCTAAGCCGTTACGGCATCGTCGTTCTGGGCTGCACTCATTATCCGTATTATCGCAACGTTCTTCGCGAATTGCTTCCGGCGCATATCGAGATCGTGGACGGCAATGCCGGAACGATCCGCCGATTGGCCTCGCTGCTCAGCCGTTACGGCGTGGTGGGGGGACGAGGAAGCGGTCAGGTCAAATTCATGTGCACCGATAACGATCCGGCTTATATCGACAAGATGCAGACCGCTCTTCAACTGCTCCGCGAGAACCGTCTATAGAACGGCTCAGGCCGCATGGCTTCCTTCGGGAAAGTCCATGCGGCCTTCTTGAGCGATTCGGAAAGGATACAATCCGCAAATTCGCTATCCTTCGGATCCGATTGCCCGCAGCAGCGTTTCCAGCTCCGTCTCGACTTTGCCGATCTCGGCAATGCTGCCCTGAAGCGCCTCCAGCATAAGATCGAACGCCGCGAGGACTTGCTCGGATTGTCGGCTTCCAAGGGCCGCGAGCTTCCCGGCCTCGTCGCTCGGACAAGCCGTTCCGCCGGCAACGGAGCGAGACTGGCGGCCGAGGGCTTCAATCCGCGAAACGGCCGCCGCGGCGTCTTCGGACAGCTTCTTGGCTTCGCGGGCCGCGGACGCAAAGCCCGCGCCTCTAGGTCCTAAGCGGGCCGCCTCGACGGCAACGTTCTCCGACAGAAGCCTCGTCTTTCCGGCGACGCTCCGCGCGAGGCGCGCGATCGTCCGGATCTGCTCGGCGGATTGCGCGAGCAGGGGAGTTAAGCCCGGTTGTTCGGTCAAATGCCGATCGGCTTCGAAGGCCATAAGATTTGCGCTCCTGTCAAATATCGGGATTCCAGCCGGTCCGAGGGCATCGGAGGATCGATCATAAAGCCTTGCACGATATCGCAATTCATCGCCCGCAGCGCCTCCAGCTGATCGAAGGTCTCCACTCCCTCCGCGATGACGCGGAGGTTCAGTCCGTGGGCCATGTCGATGATCGTTTTCGTAATGACGGCGCTCTTCGCGTCGCTCGTAAGCTCCCTCACGAAGCTCTTGTCGATCTTCAGAATGTCGATCGGAAACTGCTTCATGTACCCGAGCGCGGAGTAACCCTTGCCGAAGTCGTCGATGGCGATCTGGAATCCGATGGATTTGAACTCGCGCAATACGGGGAGCACCGCTTCGATGTCGTTCATGCTGCTGCTTTCCGTAATCTCGATCACGAGCTGTTCGGGAGAGCAGGGCATGAGGTTTACGATATCCAGGATGGACGAGACGAGGTCCGGCGCGCGAAACTGCCTGGCGGACAGGTTGACGGCGACGGAAGGAACCTCCCTGCCCTCGGACCGCCACCGGCATAGCTGCTTGCAGGCCTCCGCGAACACCCACTTGCCGATGTCCGCAATGCTTCCGGTTTCCTCCGCGATCGGGATGAACTCTCCCGGAGGCACTTGGCCTAACAGAGGATGCTTCCATCTGATCAGGGCTTCCATCCCTTCCAACCGGCCCGTAATCGCGTTGACTTGGGGCTGGTAGTGCAAGGAAAGCTGATTTTTGTCGATGGCCCAGCGGAGCTCGTTCTCCAGGGCGAGCTTGCGCTGGAAAGTGTCCCGGATACCGGAGTTGAACAGCTGGCAGCCGGTCTTCCGCATTTTCGCCTCGTACATCGCCAGATCGGCATGCTTCACCAACGTCTCGAAATCCTCTCCGTGTTCGGGAGACAGGCAGATCCCGATGCTGGCGGTCATATAGAGCTCGTTATCGTCCACGATGAACGGGTGTTTCATGGCGAAGAGCAACCGTCGCGCGTAAGCCAGCGCATCGTCGGAAGAACGCGGATTCCGCTGGATAAGAATGAATTCGTCGCCCCCGAGCCGGGAGAAGATGTCCTGCTCGAAGGCGGCCGATTTGAGACGTCTCGCGACCTGTTGAAGCAGCTTGTCCCCGACGTTGTGGCCCAACGAATCGTTCACCTTTTTGAAACGGTCCAGATCGATGAAGAACACGGCCATTTCGCGTTCCGCCGAGCCGGGCTCCCCGTTCGCTTCCCGAAGCAGCTCATGCAGCAGCGTCCGGTTCGGAAGACCGGTCAGCTTGTCGAAATGGGCCAAATATTTCAGATGCTCTTCGGATTGCTTGCGTTCCGTGATGTCGGTGAACATGCCGATGTAATTCGTGATCCGTCCATGGTCGTCCTTAAGCGTCGTGATGGACAGCCATTCGGGATAGACCTCGCCGTTTTTCCTGCGGTTCCAGATTTCGCCCTCCCAATGGCCGGCCGCGTGGATTCTCTCCCACATCCGAATGTAGAAATACGGATTCTGAATGCCGGAATGCAGCAGGCGGGGAGTATGTCCGACCGCCTCCGCTTCCGAATAGCCGGTCACGGAAGCGAACGCCTGGTTGACGGATAGAATCCGCAGCTGCTTGTCCGTAATCATAATGCCCTCGCTGGCGTTGCTGAAGACCTGCGCGTGCAGCCGGAGCTTGGAGAGCGTGTCCTTGCGGGTCGTCATATCCGAGAACAGGCCGACGTAATTGATGAGCGTGCCGCGGTCGTCCTTCACCGAGCTGATGGACAGCCATTCCGGGTAGACTTCGCCGTTTTTCCTGCGGTTCCAAATCTCTCCCTGCCAGTTGCCGTCCTTATGGATGGAGGCCCACATTTCGACATAGAAATCGGCGTCCTGAACGTTCGACTTCAGCAGGCTCGGAGTGCGGCCGACCGCTTCGTCCTCGGAATAGCCGGTAATGGCGGTGAAGGCGGGATTAACGCTAACGATTTTGGAGAAGCAGTCGGTCACCATGATGGCTTCCCGCGAATCGCGAAAAATTCTGGCGAAAGGCAGGGCCAGATGTTCAGGCATCGGACGTAGCTTGCGAGTGTAGGAGTGTTGATTCACGATAGAGCCCCTCTCTGCTGTTCTCCCCCTTGCAGCCGATCAGCTCCGAATTCCGGTCAGACGAAAACGGTCTCTCAGCGAAGCCGGAACGTCATGGAAGGAGACGCTCGAGTTGTTGTCGGAAGCGATCTTTTGGACGGCCAGCAGCAGCCCGAGTCCCGAGCTGTCCATTTCCGTTACTTCGCCAAGATGAAAGGAGATGCCGATGAAGCTTTCGCGGATGAGCGGGAATAGCTGCTGGCGGATCGAGGTCGCCTCCTTGACGCCGATCGCCCCGGACAGCAGGACAGTAATTCGGTCTTCCTGAGAGGTAATTTCAAAGCACATTCGCGCACCTCCAAATAAGCGGAAACGGTTATACCTACCTATACCGTATATACCATTATTTTTCTGTGACAAATCTCACATCTTGTCGAATCTCCCCCATGCAAGGCAAAGAAGCCGTCCCGTAAGCAGGGCGTACAAGGAGTCGAATAAGAAAAAGTGCATGTGTCTCCCGGAGACTGCCTCATACGGTCCTGAAATTACCCTGTTACGGGTTACCATTCCAATTTCGGGATCGTATAGCAGCGGAAGGAGATACATGCACGGCAATATTCTCTATCGATCATCTATTCGTACGACTCTTTTTACTTACGGGACAGTTCCCGAGGACGGACGGATTTAGTTAAGAGTTTCGAAAAGCATTTTTCGCGGTAGCCGCGAGGTGCAGCCTGCGCTTCCGTCAGGCTTGCCCGCCCGATAGTTCCAGGCACAGAGCGCGATGGACGAGCGAGCCCTGATGGCCGGCGTCGGCGCTCAGCGCCTCGTCGAGATCGGACAACGCGGCGTCGAAGCGGCGAAGGCCGAGCAGACCGAGCGCGCGCATGAACCGGCAATGGATCCGGTTGCGGACGTTCAGGTCGTCCTCGAAGACGAGGAAATCGGGCAAGGATACGGCGAAATAGTCCATCTTCACATCGTCGAACAGATGCTTCTCGGCATAATCGATCAGCTTGTTGAAGCGTCGCGAGGCCTCGTTCGCGTTGCCGAGCTTCTCCCAAGCGAGTCCTTGGTAGAAAATCATCTCCGGCGGCTGGTCGTTATAGAACATGGCGCTGGCCGGCTCCTCCAGCCCTTGCGACGCCCGCGTCCAGCAACGGGCCGCTTGCTCCGCGTCGCCCAAGCCGTCGTATGCGCAGCCTAGATAATAGTAGACATGATTTTCTTGCGCGCCGGCGAGCTTGCCTTCCCCCAGATTCTCCGGATAGGTCAGCGCCCGCGCCAGCAGGTCGGCCGCTTCGGCGAAGCGGCCCTGCGCCAGCTCCCGTTTGCCGAGCTCGACATGGGCCAGCGCGTATTGGCCGGTTACCTTGCCTTCCCCGCCCTCCCAAGGATGGAAGCGGCGGGCCGCCAACGCTTCGACCGCCTCCCGGTGCGCCCCTTCCAGGTTAAGCAGCGTGACGTATTCCACGTACAGATCGTCCCGCTCCTCGACGAGCCGGCGATGCCGTCCCAGCAAGGCGAGCCGCTCCTTCGGCGCGCGGCCGAGCTTCTTGTACAACTGGTCGAGCTCGTAGAACACGCGGGAGTCCTCCGGCTGACAGGCGAACGCCTTCTCCAGGGAAGCCAGCGCCCTCTCTGCGTCGCCGCGCTTGTTATAGTAGCCCAGCGCCAAGTTGCGATGCACGGTGGCGAAGCTGTCGCGCAGCCCGGCGGAGCGCTCCCAATGGTTGATCGCGTCGTCATAGCGCTTCTTGTCGTACAGCCAGTTGCCCAAGTAATAATGGGCTTTGTCGTCGGCCGGATCGGCCTTTATCGCCGCCTCCAGCGTCAGCAAGTCGAAAGCGGTGTTCGGGAAGCAATAGTCCGGCGACGCCGCGTTGCCCGCTTGGCGGTAGGAGGCGGCCGGGCCGGTTTCTCCGGAACGGTCCAGCAAATAGGCCAGCGCGTAATGAACCATCGGGTAGGCTTCCGCTTCCGGAGCAGGCGCGATGAGCCGGAGCGCGTCGATCGCTTCCCCGAACAGGCCCGCGCCGGCGTAGTCGGCCGCCAGGTTCAGATGGTTGTGCGCATCGCCCCGCATCAGCCGCTTCAGCCCGTCCGCCGCGCGGTCCGCTTCCTCGGCGCGGCCGAGCGCCATAAGCGCCAACGCGCGTTCGTTCGCGGAGCCGAAGTCGGCCTTATCCAGGCGCTGCGTCTCTTCCGCGAACGCCAGCGCTTCCTCGGCGCGATCCGTCTTGCGGAGCAGCGCGGCTTTCAGGTGGCGCGCCTTGTAGTTGCGCGAATTCCGGATCAGCGAGCGCTCGGCCAGCTCCAGCGCTTCGTCGTAAGCGCCCTTCTCCGCGGCGATCTGCGCCAGCGAGAAGTAGCCCGGGTCCTGCCATGCGGCCGACCACACCGATTTGTACAGCGCGCCGAACGCTTCCTCCAGATGGCCTTGCCGCTTGAGGGACATTCCCAGCAAGTAGTAGGCTTCGGAATCGTAAGGGTTCGGATTGCGCCAGGTCAGCGAGGCGACGGCGCGGCGGAACAGCGCTTCGCTCTCCTTGAACAGTCCCCTGCGCATCAACAGCGTGCCGTAAGCCGTATTCAACCGGATATCGCTGGGGTCACGCTTGAGCCCTTCGAGATAGTACGTCTCGGGCTCGTAGGTGGCATGCCGGTATTGCTCCAAATGCAGACCGGCCAAGTAGAGCTGCTCGTTCGTCTTCAGCTCGCGCGCGGGCGGCAGCGGTTTGGCCGCGTCCGGCACCTGCTCGATGGACGGGGGAGCCGGACGATAGGAGACGAGCGCGCGGCCTCGGGCATCCCTTACGACGACGGTCAGGTCGTGCGGAGCGTCGCCCTCGTCCAGGCCGGTTACGCCCTTGAACGTATCGTTCGGAGAGAGCTTAACCGTCTCTTTGAAATACGTTCTGGAGCGGCCCTTCAACTCGATCGACGCGCCTTCGAACACGGAGGTCGCATAGGCGAGCACGGTCGCCTGCCGCTCGGCCTCGTCGATCTCCAGGTTCACCGCGGCATCCACGGAAGCGTTCTTCACGACTCCTACGTCTTTGTAGGGCATGAAATATTGCTTGAACGACTTTTCTTCGTAAGGCTGAAGCCAAGTAAAGTCCGGCTGATTGTCGGTGTAGACGCCGGTCATCAGCTCGATGTACGGCCCGTCCTCGTCGGTAAGATGACGGTCCCAGGTTTGGCCGAAGTCGCCGTTGCCCCAAGTCCATTGTTTTTTGCCCGGCGAGATATGGTGGTTGGCGACGTGCAGCAGACCCGCGCCGACGCCGTGATCGTAGCCGCCTACGAAGTTGTAGTCCGACTTGTACGCCATATAGGACGTCGGCACGGGAATGTTCTTGTACCGCGAGATGTCCACGCCAGCGGAATAATCCATCTTGTAATACGTGCCGGTCGCGATGGGGAAGCGGGACACGTCGCGCTTGCCGTGGTCGAACACGGCGGTGACGTCCGGCGGGAACACGGATTGCGTATGGTCGTTTACCGCCACGGCCGGATTCGCCCACCAGAGGAAGGTCTGCGGCTCCGGCGTCCGATTGTACATTTGCGCGGAGATTTCGATATAAGCTTTGCCGGGGTACAGCGTAAAGCCGGCGGTCACCTTCGTCCCGTACATCCGGTCGATTTCCGCTACCCATACGGTAGCGCTGCCGTCCTCGTTCTCGGTCAAGCGGGATTCGACGGGCCCGTACGTGTTCGGACGGTGGTGCTGGGGCCAGTTGAATTCGATGCCGCCGGATATCCACGGTCCCGCCAAGCCGACGAGAGCCGGCTTGATCACGCGGTTGTAATAGACGAAGTCGTAGTCGTTCGTCTTATCGACGGCGCGATAGATGCGGCCCCCCAGCTCGGGCAGAATCTCGATCCGGAGGTACTCGTTCTCCAGGATGGCCATCCGGTAAATTTTAGGCTTCTTCTCGTCTTCGATTTTGTCGATAACCGGATGCGGATAAACTCGTCCGGAGCTTCCCTGATAAATTCGTTTATCCAGAAACATCGGATTTTTGTCCGGCCGGCCGACGCCGTACGTAGGGATCGAGACGTCTTCCTCCCAAACCCGGACCGAACGTTGATCTGTTGGCATAGCGTTCCCTCCTGAGCGTTGATAACTTTACTTTATCTCCGAAGCGCGGGCATTCCAATTGACGAAATGCGGGAGATGATGGATGATATTCTTATTTCGAGAAAAAAGGAGGGCCTGCCGTGGAGGAACTGCTGAAGCCGGACGGTTTCGAGAGCGAGCTGCTGCTCGTGCTTCCCGAATATAGGCAGAGAGAGCTGGCGGAAGCCGAGCTGACCCGTCAGCTGTTCGTGAGCGACATCGGCTACTTCCCCCGTGCGCGCTATCATTACCGGGAGCGGCCTGAGGGAAGCGACGCGCATATCGTTCTGCTGTGCGCCGAGGGCGAAGGAGAGGTCGTGCTGACGGACAGCGGCGTCAGAATGAAGCTGAATGCCCGCCACCTGGTGGTGATTCCGGCCGATACGGCGCATCGCTACGGAGCCTCGGAACGGGAACCATGGAGCATATACTGGTTTCACGTCAAGGGCGAGCATGCGGCCGCGCTGATCTCCCAATACGAGCTGGACCGCGGCCCGCTGCCGCTGCCGATCGGGGTGTACGGCGGTTTCGTCGAGACGTTCCGGCATTGCTACGACATGCTGGCAGAACGCGCGTACGCAACCGGCGCACACGCCCACGTCAGCCAAGCGGTCCGGTATTTGCTCAGCGGGATCGGCATCGCCACGGAGTCTGCGGCGCGCGGGCGAAGGAAGGACAGCGGCCTGGAGAAGGCGCTCCGGTATATGGCCGACCATGCGGCGGAATCGGTTCAGCTATCCGGGCTGGCCAAGCACGCGGGCGTCTCCAAGCAGCATCTGATCTATCTGTTCAAGCAGGAGACCGGCTTTCCGCCGATCGAGTATTTTCTGCGGATGAAGATGCAGCGCGCCGCGAGGCTCCTCGACCTGACCGACCTGGGAATCAAACAGGTCGCGGCCGCCGTCGGGCTGTCGGACCCGTATTATTTTTCCCGGCTGTTCAAGCAGATGATGGGACTGTCCCCGACGAAGTATCGGCAAATCCCGAAGGGTTGAGGTCGTTTAAAAAAGCCGATTTCGATCGCGAAGCGATGCGGGAGGCGGATTCGACGTCAAATCTGACTATAGAAGGGAGACAAACGGATGAATCCGGTTAAAGTGATGCTGGTGGACGACGAGGTGCTCGCGATCGAGCACATGCGCGGTCTGGTTTCCTGGCAGAGTCTCGGGTACGAGATCGTCTGCTCGGCCACGAAGCCGGCGGAGGCGCTGAAGCTCGCGCGGGAGCACCGTCCGGAGCTGGTGATCGCGGACATCGTCATGCCCGGCATGGACGGGCTGGCGCTGAGCAAGGAGCTTCTGAAGGAAGGAACGGCGCTGAGAATCGTGCTGCTGACCTCCTACAAGGAGTTCGAGTACGCCAAGGAAGCGCTCAAGCTGGGCGTATCGAACTACTGGATCAAGCACGAGATGGATGCCGAGACGGTCAAGCGCGAGCTGGGAGGCTTGCGGGAGGAGATCGAGAACGAGCGCCGGGAGCGTAAAAACGACCGCGGAAGGCTGCTCGTCGACTGGCTCGGCGGCCGCGCGATCTCGGACGAACAGTGGAGAACGGCCACGTCGGGGACCGGCGGAAGGTACGATCGGCTTCATCTGTTGGTGCTGCAGCCGGATCGGCCGTTCCCCGTGCTGGCGGGGACGGTTCAGGAAGAGATCGGACTGCCGGCGGAATGGCCGGAAGAAGAGGAGGACGGGCTGCTGGCGGCGGTCCGGTTTCTGGGCGGCTGCTTCGTCCTGGTGTTCGGCGACAACGCGGTCAGGGGAGAAGGGAAGATGCGGGAGGCGATGGAGCTGAGAACGGCGGAAGCCGCGCGGACGCTGGAAAGGTTGACGGGCACGACCGTATCGGCGGCGCTGGCGTACGGACTGGCGAGCCGGACGGACGTGCCGGGCAGGCTGGGCGAAGCGTTAAAGCGGCTGGATCGGACGATCTTTCACGGGCCGCGGTGCCTGTTCCGGCTGAACGATCTGTGGCGCGAGGAGGAGAAGGCGGCATCCCCGTGGGAGCGGGAGGAGGATGCGGCGGCCGTTCGGGGGCTGCTCGCGGATCGGAAGTACAAGGAGGCGGCCGATGCGATGGCGGTTTCGTTCGAGCGGGCGGCGGAAGCGCGGGACGCGGACGGCTTCGCCGATCTGTGCCGGCAGACGGTCGCCTCGTTGAATCGCGGCCGCTCGGGGGTCGGGTTGCCGCCGCTCGCCGAGGAGCGGAGGGAGGGCTGGACCTCCCTGGCGGGCATTCTCGCTTGGTTCCGGGCGGAGACGGAGAAGCTGGCGGCGCACGATGCCGACCGGCCCGCCGTGTCGCGGAAAGTTCGGCAGGCGCTCGACTATCTGGAGATGAATTACGCCGACCCGGAGATCGACGCCGACGCGGTCGCGCGGGAAATCGGCCTCAGCCGCGACCATCTCCGCCACGTGTTCAAGGAAGAGACGGGCAAGACGGTGCTGGATCGGCTGATCGATATTCGCATGGAGCGGGCCAAGCAGTTGCTGGACGACGGCTCGCTTAAGATCTACGAGATCGCCGAGCGCGTCGGTTACCGCAACGGGCAATACTTCAGCCAGGTGTTCCGCAAGACGACGGGCATGACCCCGCTCGACTATATGGAGAAGCGCAGGTGAACGGGCGATGCGCATGAAAATCCGCACCAAGATTATCGTCAGCACGGTGCTCGTCGTCTCGCTTTCGCTGATCGTGAGCGGCTTTTTCATCTACGATTACGCCAAGGGCATCATTCGCGAGCAATCGATCAAGGACAGCCGGACGAAGCTGGCGCAAATCTCGTTCCAGCTCAAGAAAATCCAGGAGCAGGTCGTCAAGACGGCCGAATATATCGTTTCCGACGAGGAGATGACCGAGCTGATTTACGCGCCGCCGAGCTCCAGCGTGGAGGAGAACTATTTTCGCAAACAGGCGGTGCAGGAGAAGCTCGGCCGGTTCGTGGCGCTCAGCAACTTTATCCTGAACGTCGTTATCGCCCCCCCGAACGGGGAAACCTATTCGAATTACACCGGCTACGAGGAGTATTTCGCGGAATATCTGAAGCAGGATTGGTTTCTGAAAATGAAGGGCGTCCGCAACGGGTACAGCGAGCCGCACCCGTTCTTCTTCATCAGCGGCAACCGCCAGGCGTTCAGCTATGTGGTGAAGTACCGTCCCATCGGGCAAAACGCGGCCGAGGAGAGCTATCTGGTCATCGATATCGCGTACTCGGAGCTGGCCAACGTGTTCCTGCAGAGCGCCCGGGACTTCGAGCAGATCGAGCTGTTCACGGGCGCGGACGAGCTGCTTCACGCCTCCAACGGAAGCTTGCCGGAGCCGGATCGCGCCTTTATGGCCGAAGCGCTCGCCTCCGGAGAGACGTTCGCCGAAGACGGCAAGCGGATCGTGCTGACCGACGAAGCGATGAACCAGGGGTGGAGACAGGCGGCGCTGCTGTCCAAGAGCAAGCTGTTCGAGAAGATCAACCGCGTCTTCTTCTTTTACCTCGTCATCATTGCCACGGGCATCGTGGTCACGCTGGTCGTCATGCTGCCGATCATCGTTAACCTGACGAGGCCGCTCATCCGGCTGACGAACGCGATGAAGCGGGTCGCCGTAGGAGATTTGGGAACGAACGTGAGCATTCGCAGCGGCGACGAGCTGGAGATTCTCGGCAGCGGCTTCAACCGGATGGTCGAAGATCTGAAGGGGCTGATGGAAACCTCCGTGCGCAACGAGGCCGTGAAGCGGCAAATGCAGATCGACTTGCTGATGGCGCAGATTAACCCGCATTTTCTGTATAACACTTTGAATACGGTCATTTATTTGGCCCACGCCGGCCGCGGCGGAGAGGCGGCCGAAGTGACGCAGGCGCTCATCGCCATCCTTCAGGATACGATCAGGACGGGGGAAGGGGCCGTCCGCGCGCCGCTGGCCGAGGAGAAACGCATCGTCGACAAATACGCGGTCATTCAGCAGACGCGTTATCCCGGCCGCTTCCGGCTGGAATGGGAGGTTGAGCAGGCGCTGCTCGGACGAACGGTTCCCCGGATGGCGCTTCAGCCGCTCGTCGAAAACGCGATCGTGCACGGCATTATCCCGTCGGACCGGGAAGAGGGAACGATCGTCGTGCGCGCGTATCGGGACGGCGAAAGATTCTGTCTCGAGGTGGAGGACGACGGGCAAGGGATGAACGTGCCCGAAGAAGAATGGACGGTGCGCGTCGGCCGGGGACCGGAGCGCACGCGGGGCATCGGCCTGTCCAACATCCGGGAGCGGCTGAAGACGCATTTCGGCGCTACCGCGCGGCTGGAAGCGTTCGGCGAACCCGGCCGGGGCACGCTCGTGCGGATCTTGCTGCCGTGGAGCGAGACGGAGGAGGCGGGAGCGAAATCGCCGTGACCGCCGGATTTTATACGAAATCGCCGTTTTGACCGATTACGGAGCATAAGGCCCCCGGGGTACGATAACGGTGCAAGCACTTACAACTCTTTCTTGGGGGGACTCACCATCGTGAACAACAGAAAGCTTGGCAAATGGGTGGGCGGTTTCACTTCTTTGGCCCTGCTGGCGGGGCTGCTCGCGGCTTGCGGCGGCAACGGCAACGGAGGCGGCGCGTCTCCGTCGGCTTCCTCGCCCGCGTCTAGCGGAGGCGCGTCTCCGTCCGCATCGGCTCCGGCCGATCCGACGCAGCTCAGCGGGACCGTCAAGGTGTGGGATTGGGACGAAACGTTCCAGAACGGCATGATCCCGGAGTTTAACAAGAAATATCCGAACATCAAGGTCGAGGTAACCGTCGTCAACCCGAACGATTACCTGCAGAAGCTGCAGAGCGGCATCGCTTCCGGCTCCGACGTGCCGGACGTGATTCTGGGCGAGGAAGCTTATCGCGGCAAGCTGTTCGATCTGGACGTGCTCGACAATCTGGAAAGCGCGCCGTACAACTTCGACCGGAGCAGCGTGTTGGACTACACGATTCCGTTCATCTCCAACTCCAGGGGCGAAGTCATAGCGGTCGATCAGGCGATTACGCCGGCCGGCTTCGCGTATCGCCGCGATCTGGCCAAGCAATATTGGGGCACCGACGATCCGGCCGAGTTGGCGAAGATGCTGTCCAATTGGGACGACTTTATCGCCAAAGGAATCGAGCTGAAGGACAAAAGCGACGGCAAAGTGCTGATGTTCCCGGGACTCGGGGACGCGTTCCTCGTCCTTAGAAACCAGCACGCGGTAAATTACGTGAACGGCAGCGAGGTCGACCTGACCGCGAAGCTGCAGCAGCCGATCCAGACGCTGTTCAAGATGCGCGACGCGGGCATTCTCGGCAAGAACGAGCTGTGGACGCCGGCCTGGTCCGCGTCGATGGCCAAGGGAGAGTTCATGTTCTATCCGATGGCTCCATGGGGTCCGAAATGGCATATTTCCGCGAACGATCCGGAAGGTTCGGGACGCTGGGGACTCGTCAAGGCGCCGGAAGTCGGCTTCGCCCGCGGCGGCACCGCCGTCGGCATCTACAAGGACAGCAAGGCGAAGGAAGCGGCATGGGCATTCGTCCAATTCGCTTACCAATCCGAAGAAGGTTCCTTGTACAATTTCCAAACGTTCGGCAACATGACGAGCAACAAGGAGTTCTACGAGAAGCAGAAGGCGATGTTCGAAGCGCCGGGCGCTTACGACGAGTTTTTCGGCGGGCAGAACCTGTCGCAATACTTCCTGCAGGAGATCATTCCCGACATGAAGGGGCAGCCGCAATCCAAGTACGACTCCGTGGTGGACGGCGTATTCAACGCGCTGTATCCGCTCTGGACCAAGGACGCTTCCATCACGGTCGACGCCGCGCTGGAGAAGTTCAAAACCGAGTTCAAGAACAAGGCGTCCGACGCGACGGTCAAGTAATCGACGGGAGAACGGGGGATGAACGTGAACGCGGAACGTTTCGACGCCATGCCCGCCGCATCCCGCAAACGCAGATGGGGGCCACGCATGTGGCCCTATCTTTTCGCCCTGCCGTTTGTGCTGACCTATGCGGCGTTTCAACTCTATCCGATCCTGTACTCCTTCGTGCTCAGTCTGCATGACTGGAACGGCATAGGGGCCAAGACGTATATCGGCTTCAAAAACTACGTCCAGCTTTGGACGAACGATCCTTTGTTTATCAAATCGCTTTGGAACACGCTGTTGATGATGCTGATGTTCATCCCGCTGACGCTGATCCTCGGGCTCACGCTGGCCTATTGGACGTTCCAACTGACGCGGGGCAAGCGGTTTTTCCAGACGATCAACGTGCTGCCGTACATTACGACTCCGGTGGCGATCGGGTTTATTTTCTCCTATATGTTCGATTGGCAAACGGGGCTGGTCAACCTGCTCCTGACGAAATTCGGCATTCTGGAAGAAGGCTTTTACTGGCTTCAGGACCCCTGGGGCTCCCGGGCGATCATCGCCCTGATGGTGATCTGGCGCAATCTCGGCTATTTCATGATTATTTTCATGGCCGGCATGACGGTCATCCCGCAGGACGTGTACGAGGCGGCGAAGGTGGACGGCTCCACGGGGCTGCACACGTTTTTCCGAATTACGATGCCTTTGCTGCGGAACATCTCCGTGTTTCTCGTCGTGACGTCGATGATCGGCGGCTTGCAATTGTTCGACGAACCGAAGCTGCTCTACGGCGGCTGGTCGGGCTCCGCCCAGGTAGGCGGTCCGGACAACACGGCTCTTACGATGATCTGGAAATTCGTGGACGAATCGTTCATTTCCAATACCCGTTTCGGCTATGCTTCGGCGATCGCGTATTCGCTGTTCTTGCTGATCGTGCTTTTCTCCGTCGTTAGCTACCGGCTGACGGCGCCGAAGGAGGACAAGCGATGAAAGCTCTTATGTGGATCTGTTTGGTTATAATATCGCTGCTCTCGTTGTTTCCGTTCTACATCATGATCGTCATGGGTACGCACTACAACGAAGATTTGTTCAAAGGCATTCCGATTTTTCCCGGCAGCTACTGGCAAGAGAACCTGAGGACGGTGCTGAAGGCCGACTTCCTGCACGTCTACGGTAATAGTCTGATCGTGTCCGTCGCTTCCGTCGTTCTGGCGACGCTGACGAGCACGCTGATCGGCTACGCGGTGGCGAAGTTCGAATTCAAGGGCCGCAAATGGCTTCAGACGTTCGTCATCCTGACGATGATGGTGCCGACGCAGGTCGGCCTGATCGGCTATATCATCGAGATGCGGCACCTCGGCGTCGGCAACACGCTGTGGCCGGTCATTCTCGTCTGGGCGGCGTTCCCGTTCGGCGCGTTCTTCATGATCCAGTTCATGCGGGATTCGATTCCGAACGATCTGCTCGAATGCGCGCGCATCGACGGCTGCTCGGAGCCGGGCATCTTCGTCCGGATCGTGCTGCCGATCATGAAGCCCGGCCTAGCGACGCTGGCGACGCTCGTGTTTCTATGGTCGTGGAACAACTACCTGCTGCCGCTCGTGACGATCAACAAGTCGGAATGGTATACGCTGCCGATCTTTATTTCGAACCTGGGCATCGTGCACAGAACCGATTACGCGGCGCGGATGGCGGCGCTGACGATGACGACGATTCCGGTGCTGATTCTGTTTATTCTCGGATCGAAAACGTTCATGAAAGGGCTCACCGCCGGAGCGGTCAAGGGCTGATCCAGGGCGGCGCTTGCGCCGCCTTCTTGGCGTATTCATGATCGACCGAGCAGCATTCGAGCATCAATCGCGAGGCATTCGAGCATCAATCGCGAGCAGTCGAGGATCAACCAGGGAAGAGCAGTCGAGGATCAATCGCGAGGCATTCGAGCACCAACCGAGAGCAGTCAAGGATCAATCG
>JAEZZE010000361.1 GCA_023418755.1 Bacillota bacterium
CGCTTTCAACCGCCGCAGACTGTCCAAGAACGATAGCAGCGGGTCGGGATCTCCTCCCGGAATCCAGCCGATATTAGGCGTGATGTCGGGCAGCACCTGATCCCCGGCGAGCAGCCGGCCGCTCAGACGGTCGTAGAAGAGCAGATGCCCCGGAGCATGGCCTTCTCCCCCGTGCACCTCCCACTCGACTCCCCCCATCGCGAACGTCTCTCCCGGCGATACGGGCTTCACGTCGGCCGGCCGCGGCGACACCTTATCCGCGAACCCGCTAAGATGCTTCCGCATGGCCTCCTCCAGCGCCCCGTCCATTCCGTGGCGCAAGAAGGCCTCCGTCAGCTCGTCCGTGAACTTCTCGCCGTCTCCCCATAGCCTGTTCGCGTTGCCTAGCGCGACCGGAGACATCCAGACCGGCGCACCGGTACGCTCCTGAAACCATCCGGCAAGCCCGTAGTGATCGGGGTGGTGATGAGTGACGACGATGTTCGCCACGCGATCCCATGCCAGCTTCCGGCTCCGCGCGACCTCCTCCCAGAACGCCTCCGTCTCCTCCAGCCGCAGCCCGGGATCGATTACCGTCCAGCGCCCGCCTGTCTCCGGGAGCAAGTAGGCATTCATCCATTTCAACGAATACGGAAGCGGCACTTTAACTTGCAGCCAGCCTTCGTCCAACTCCACAATCCGTTCGTTCATCTTCCGCATCCCCCGCCTCTTCTATCGTTCGAATCCCGCCGCGCGGCTTCGTTTTCCGGCGCCCTCGCCTGTCCGGCCGCGCCTTCGAAGCTTGCTTGAATCCGCGCCAGACGACGATATTCCGTACTCTCTCGCAGCCGCTGCGGACAGCGGCCGCCCTCATCATAACATCCGCTGCGCGCAAGTCCTAATCCGACCGGTCAATCACCGATAGATAGATGTCCTCATATGATGGAGTATTCTCGCTAGCCCCAGGGAAGGAGCCTAGTAGCCTTCTCCACGACATTCGCAAAGGTGGAAGGAGCACGAATCATGTCCACCCCGAAAATCGACGTCCATGTCATCAGCTCCGGCATTCTGTCCGACGACGTCCTGATGCTGGGAGAATCCCTGATGAAGCAGTGGAGAATCCCCGCCCAGCAGCAGCTTGGTCTGCAGTTCGGTTCTTTCCGTCATTCGGTTACCATCGTCCCGGTCCCGCGGTACGACGGACTGCGCATCAGCCAGACGTTGGCGCGCCGAATGGGCATTTATTCCGGTACCCCGCTGCGCCTGCTGTATCAGTCGTCGGCCCGAACGCTCTCTCTCGGTCCGCTGATCGGCGTGCTGGTCAGCCGGGATCACGTCAACCAGCCGGATAAACCGTTCGGAGACATAACGATGTTCTGTCGCGAGTTGACCGATGCTTGTCGGAGCCAAGGCGCATACGTGTATTTTTTCACTCCGAACGCCATCGGGTCAAGTCTTTCCTCCGTGGAAGGCTGGGTGTACGCCAAAGGCTGGCACAGGATGACGCTTCCGGCGCCGGACGTCGTCAACAACCGTCTTACCTCCCGCAAGCTGGAAAATAGACCGATCGTCCAGCAATTCATGGGAGAGATCAAGCGCCGTTTCGGCGCTCAGGTGTTCAACGAGAAATTTCTCGACAAGTCGGAAGTGTTCGACGCGCTCAAGAAGGACGGCGGCCTGCAAAAGTATTTGCCGGAATCCCACTCCCTGCACAGCTTCGCGATGCTCAAAAAAATGTGCTCCAAGTACAGCACCGTATTCCTCAAGCCGGTAAGAGGAAGTCTGGGCAAGGGCATCATTCGCGTCTCCCGTCTCGGTTCGGCCAGCTGGCAAGCATCCTACGCCACCGCTTTGGGCACGAAACGGCAATCGTTCGTCGGTCTGGCGAAGCTGTTCTCCTCGCTCTCCGGCAAAATGAAAACCGTCCGCTATTTGATCCAGCAAGGTCTGAACTTGATTGAAATCGGAGGGCGTCCGGTCGATTACAGAGCGCTTGCGCAAAAAAACGCCAACGGCAAATGGGCGATTACTTCGATCGTCGCCCGAACTGCGGGGAGCCACCATTTCGTATCCAATCTGGCCAGAGGCGGCACGCTGTCGACCGTCAGGGAATCGGTCGCCCGATCCAATCTTCCCGTCCAGTATCGGGGAGACGCTTCCTTGCGCCTGTCGAGGGCCGCGCTGGACATCGCCAGAGGCATCGATATGTCTATTCCCGCGCATTTCGCGGAGCTTGGCATCGATCTCGCTCTGGATACGTCGGGCCGCGTATGGCTGCTCGAAGTGAATTCCAAGCCTTCGAAGAACGACAACACACCGCTTAAGGAAGGAAAAATCCGTCCCTCGGTACGGATGCTGATTCAATATGCCCGCTACATTTCAGGTTTCTAAAGCGATCGTCGGGCCGTCGCCGTCCGAGCTCGGCATCCTCGTATGCGAGCGCCCGGTTCGCCCCCCGTTCGCCGAAAGCAGCTACGTCAAGCGACTGTCTCTCGTCGGCCGGAAATTGGGCATGCGAGTGTTCGCCTTCTCTCCCTGGACTTGGAGCCCGGAGGACGACTCCGTAATCGGTTGGAGCTGGAACGAAGCCCGTCGCGAATGGCAATCGGAGCGGCGGAAGCTTCCTTCCGTCGTCTACGACCGCGCTTGGCCGGAATCGAACGAGGAGAGGCAGCGTTACCGATATGCCTTGAGAACGATTCGGGCCGCCAAGCGGCTTATCTTTGCGAACGCGAGCTTGCCGCACAAAGGGAAAGTATACGAGATGCTCGCTCGGGATTGCGAGTTGTCCGTTTACTTGCCGCCTACGTCGGCCTACGAAGGCATTCCCTCGCTCGCCTCCTGGCTGCGCAAGCATAACCGTTCCGCCTTTCTGAAGCCGGTCGGCGGCAGCCAGGGCAAGCGGGTGTTGGCATTCGCGGGCCTGCTGGACGGCTCGGTCGTCCTTGCGGGCAGGGACGCCCGCAACCGGCCGCTGGCCTGCGGTTGCGGCAGCGAAGCAGAAGCGCTGCGAAGAGCGGACCGCTGGATCGGCGGCCGATCTTATCTCATGCAGCCTCTGCTGGATATGAGAAACCTCGCCGGCGAGCCCTACGATATGCGCGCCTTAATGCAGAAAAACCGCCGCGGCAGATGGTCGCTGACCGGAGTCGCCGCGCGGATCGGCTCTTCATCGTCCGTGACGGCCAACCTTCACGGCGGCGGGAAGGCCGTCCCCGCGGAGGCCGCGCTCGTGCCGCAATTCGGGCAACGCCGGAGCGGGGAGCTGCTGGAGGAGATCGCCGCCCTGTCGTCGGCGATCGTCGCGCGTTTGGAACAAACTTTTGGGAGATTCGCGGAAATCGGTTTGGACTACGGAATAGAACGGAGCGGCAAGCTTTGGTTTCTCGAAGCCAACTCCAAGCCCGGCCGCGCCTCCATGAGCTCCGTCGGCGAGGAAGCCGCCGCCGCCGCCGCCGAGCTGCCTCTGTCCTATATCAAATCCATCTTGCTTCGACCACCTGGGAGGGTAATTCATGAGTTTGACCATCTGTAACGTCCATTTCACACAGCAGCCGGAACGTATCGTATGGTTCTCCAGCCCGCTTGCGAAGCTGCTTAAGCTGGGCGGACGTAAATCGGTTAACGTCAAGCTCGGCAAAGACGTCGTACCCGCCGCCGTTCGAACCATCAAGCGCAAAGGCAATCACGTGTACATGTCCGCCGGCCTGCGCCGCTCCGTCCGGATTCCGAAGTCGGGAAGCGTCTATCTCGTAGGCGAGGAAGGCGAAGAGATTCAGCTCGGTCCGCTGATCGGAGTGCTTACCGACAGCGGAACGCGCTCCTCCTTGGCTCCGTTCGGAGAAAGGACCGGATTCGTCAAGCAGTTGCTGAACCTCGGCCAGAAGCGCGCTTATATGTTTGCTTTCACGCCGCGCGACATCAACTGGCAGCAAGAGAAAATCAACGGCTGGTTTCTCGACGGAGGGGGCGGCTGGACGCGGCGGATCGTGCCCCTTCCCGACGTCGTTTACAATCGGCTGCCCAACCGGAGGGCCGAGACGGGCTTGACGATCACTTCGCTTCGCGAACGGTTTATCCGCAGGAAAATTCCGTTCTTCAATTGGAGCTTCTTCAATAAAGCGGACGTCTACAAGCTGCTCGACAACGATCCGGAGGCGCTGCGGCACTTGCCTGAATCCGTCAACAGTCCGTCGCCGGAGAGAATCAAGGAACTGCTGGAGAAACATCAGTTTCTGTACTACAAGCCGAGCGCCGGAAGCTTGGGGGCGGGCATCTACCGCCTGACCTACCATCCCCGCAAAGGCTATTTCGTCCGCTACCGCAGAACAGGCGGCAACGTGCTTCTTCGCTTCGGCAATTTCGGCAGCCTGATGAAAATGCTGAGAGCGCGCCACGGAAACAACCTGAACAATTACGTTGCGCAGCAGGGCATACGGCTCATGGAAATCGACAGCTGTCCGATCGACTTCCGGTTCCACATGCACAAGGACGGACGCAACGAGTGGGTCGTCGCCGGCATCGGCGCCAAGAAGGCCGGACGCGGAAGCGTCACGACGCATATCAAGAACGGCGGCTCGCTCATGACGCCCGAGCAGGCGCTCGGCCGTACGTTCGGGGCGAGGGCGGAAGAGGTGCTGAAGGAAGCGAAGACGGTCGCCGTCCGGCTGTCCGAAGCGATCGAACGAAACTATTCGCACCAGCTCGGCGAGCTCGGCCTCGATATCGGCATCGATCGCGACGGCGAGGTCTGGATGTTCGAAGCGAACGCCAAGCCCGGCAGATCGATCTTCAAGCATCCCGCTCTCAAAAACCAAGGCAAAGCCTCGCTGGAATATATTCTCGAGCACTGCCTCTATTTAAGCAGATTCCGCAGGAGGGATGAATCGTGACGATTCCCAAATCTCTCTCGACGAAGGCAAGCGGAACGGAAGGAATATCCGATAAACCGGTCGTCGCGATCTTGACGATCGAAGACGACATCCAATTGTTTCGGGGCAATCGGGGGAATTTCGCGGATTTGATCCAGACGGGACAGCAGATGGGCATACTCACGTACGTCGTGACCGTTAAAAATCTGAAGCTTCAAGCGCATAAGGTGCAGGGCTTCACGTACCGCGAGTCGGACGAAACGTGGGTGCAGGCCTGGTTCCCCCGTCCCCATATCGTGTACAATCGGATTCCCCAGCGGGAAGACGAGCGCTTGCCGAGAGTGAAGAAGAAGCTGTCCGCGCTGGCTAAGCAGCCCGATATTCGGCTGTTCAACAGGCGGTTCTTCAATAAATGGTCGCTCTTCCAATGGCTTAACGAGAGCAAATCCACGAAGTCGTACATTCCGGAGACGAAAAAGCTGACCGATTCGCTCGTTCTAAGCAACCTGCTCAAGAAGTACCGCATGCTTTACTTGAAACCCGTTCGGGGCAAAGCCGGCGTCGGTATTATGACCGTAACCGTCCAACCGGAAAAAAGGCTCCCCTATCGGCTGCAAATCCAGGAAGAAAAAGGCAGCCGCACCTTCCGCTCGGGAACGTTGAAAAGGCTGTGGGACCGCATTTCGCGGCAATCGGACCGGCTGGGCGAGCCTTACATCGTCCAGCAGGGAATCTCTCTGGCCAGCATAAACAAACGGCCATTCGATTTGAGGGCGCTCGTGCAAAAAAACGGCGTCGGCCAGTGGGAGTTGTCCGGCATCGGCGCCCGGGTCGCCGGCGATTCCAGCATTACGACCCACGTGCCGCGAGGCGGCTATATCGACGAACCGGAGAAGCTGCTCGTCTCGGTGTTCGGGCAGGAGAAAGCGGTCAAGGTGCTCGGCAAGGTCAAGGGAACGACGATTACGCTGGCCAAGCAAATCGAGCGCTCCTCCCATAACCGGCTATGCGAAATGTCCATGGATCTCGGCGTAGATACGGCAGGCCACGTCTGGTTTTTCGAGGCGAATTCCAAGCCGATGAAATTCGACGAGCCGCACATCCGCAACAAGTCGCTGGAACGCATCTTCCAGTACAGTCTCTTCCTGCACAGACTGAAACACGAATCAAGGGGAGGCGTGGCCACATGAGGTCCATCGGAATATCCGCTCTTGGCCCGGAAGGCTATACGCCGTTAGCTGCGTCTTCGGCGGGGCGGAGGTGAAGCAGTGCGACAGCCTGCGCTTGGCATACTGACCCTATATTTGAATGAATCGAAGTCGCTGGAGGAGAGGCCGGTCTACGAAAAAATGACCGCGGCGGGCAAACGGATCGGGCTGCCCGTATTCGTCTTCACCCCGCAGGACGTGGACGATTCCCGAGGGCTTATCCGCGCCCAATGGTTCAATACGGGGACGAAAAAATGGAGCAGGCGGTGGGTACGCTTCCCCAGCGTGATCTACGACCGCTGCCGGATTCAGAAGAGCTACCGTTTCGAACAGCTGCTCGCCTTCCGCAAGCGGTATTCCCATCTTCATTTCCTCAATCGGCCGCTTCGCAACAAATGGACGATCTACCGCGCGTTAAGCAAGGTTCCGGCATTCCGCGCGCATCTTCCGGCGACAAGGCTGTACCAGTCGCCCGAGGACGTCTCGCTCATGCTGAAAAAATATCCGACCGTCTACCTGAAGCCGATCAATGGCACCGGAGGAAGGGGAATTCTGCGCATCGAGCGATCCCGGGACGGCACCTTGCTGCTCCAGGGACGCAATCATGCGAGGGCGATCGTGCGGCCCAAGCATATTTCCAGAGGCCGGCTGGTTTCCGCTCTTCGGAGCTGGGATAAGCGCGGCGACCGGTATATCGTCCAGCAAGGCTTGAACATCAAGCTTCCCAACGGAAGGGTGCACGACTACCGGATGCTCGTGCAGAAGAACGGCTCGGGCGTATGGGAGGTTACCGGCTGCGCGGGGCGGATCGGCCCGCTTCGCAGCATTACCTCTAACCTGCACGGCGGAGGGGAGGCCGCTTCGATGAACAACCTGCTGCGGCAATGGGTCGGCAGCGAGAGCGACATCCGGCAAATCCGTCAAACGGCCGAAACGTTCGGCGTCGAAGTGGCGCGCCATCTGGAAGCGACCTACGGCGCGCTGTGCGAGCTGGCGCTTGATCTGGCCATCGACCGAAACGGGAAAATCTGGCTGATCGAAGTCAATCCGAAGCCTTCGCGCGAAGTCTTCCATCAAGCGGGGGAACGGGAGGTGTACCGTAAAGCGATCGTCCGGCCGATCGAATACGCGCTTTGGGCTTACCGGGAGAAGCGCGGCCCGCGCGCCCAGAAGGCTTCCCCCGGCGCCGGCGCGGAGCATCGGTCGTCCGCGGAACCGGCCGACCTGGACGCCTCCCCGAACGGCTTGACGACATAGAAGGCTTACCGCTAAGCCAATAACCCCGTTCCCTTCGCGGTCGCGATCGGAACAGGGTTATTGGCGTTGCAAGGCTTATTTTCTTCCGTAGGCTCTCTCGTATCTTCTAATTCTCTTAAATATAGAAGGATCGGGAAGCTTTCTGAAAATGTAAGGATCCGGCCGCGTATTTACCTCGATGATCCACGGCTTGAAAGACCGGTCCAGTCCGATATCGACGCCGACTTCGCAGACGCCCGGATACCGCCGCCGCAACGTCCGTCCAGCTTTTACCCCGATTCCCTCAAGCTCGCGAATCGTTCTGTCCGCCGAGCTCTTGCCCATGTTTCGGCCGAGCAGACGCCCGACCGGCACGAGCTTGCCTCCGTTATGATAGTTGGTGACGATCTTACGCGGCGCCGCTACCCTTCCGATCATACCGGTCGTGCGCCAACGTCTGCGCGGCGTCAACTGCGCCATGACGCGCAGGTCGAATACGCGGCCCTTATATTTGAGCAGACGAATGCCCCGTTGAATTAGATATCTCCTGCTCCCGATCTTACGACGGAGCGCTTTCGCCATTGCCCCGCAGGAGGGATAGGCGCGCTGCCGGCTTCCGCTGCTCAGACGGCAGCTTCCGCCTTCGGCCAGCTCCGCTTTCATGACGCCCCGGCCATGAGTGCCCGACTCCGGCTTGACGTACACCATCCCGTAACGCTTAAGCTTGCCGCTTAGCGTTCGTCTTCCGAAGCGGACCGTCTCGGGAATGAGCCGCTTCAACGATCCGCTGCCCATCAACGCTGCGGTTTTCTTCCATTTGCTTCTCACATGCTGAGGCATGCGGGCACCTCCTTGGAATCGGAATGCGAACACC
The DNA here is from genome assembly GCA_023418755.1 of Bacillota bacterium. Classification (GTDB taxonomy): domain Bacteria; phylum Bacillota; class Bacilli; order Paenibacillales; family Paenibacillaceae; genus Cohnella. Next base: position 8,169 of record JAEZZE010000361.1, read on the forward strand.
CGATTCCAGTGTATGAGCATAGGAGGCCTCCCGAGACAAAAACAGGCTTTTGCTCGTTTCTCAGCTCGTCACCATAAGCTGGCCGGCCGCTTGAGCGATTTCCACGCGGTTGCGGCCCTGATTCTTCGCCCGGTACAGCGCCTCGTCCGCCACGCGGAAGAGCTGCTCGGCATTGCTCGCGAATCCCGGATAATGCGCCGCTCCGATCGACAGCGTCACTTTGCCGCCCGTCGGACTGTCCGTCTCGGCCATATGCCTGCGAATGCGCTCGGCCGCCTCGAGAGCGGCCTCGAACCGGTCGTCCGGCACCAGGACGATGAATTCTTCCCCGCCGAACCGGCAAATCACGTTGTCCTCTTTCAGCAAACGGCGCAAGCTGTTCGCGAGAAACTTTAACACCTCGTCCCCGATATCGTGGCCGTAAGTATCGTTAACGTTTTTGAAACGATCCAAGTCCATGACGAGAAGCGAGAACGGGCTGCCTTTGGCTATCCAGCCGCCGATGAATTTGTCCATCGTCCTGCGGTTGTACAGGCCCGTGAGCGGATCGGTCTGGGCCTCCTGCGACAAGCTGTCGAACTGGTAGCGGAAATGGCGGACCGCTCTTCCGAACGCCTTGTGAAGCTCGTTCGCCTCGTAGTTCAGCCCGTGAATCCGCGGCAGTTCGTCCGAATTACTGTTCGTCGGGGATAGCATGGAAGCGAAATTCGTCAGCTTGACTAGCGGCTCGGATAGCTTGCGCACCAGCAAAGTAATGACGACAATGAAAACAAGCATTGCCGGCAGCATATATAGCACGATCGTCATGACCAGCCTGCGCGCCGACTGCAGCACGGATTCGGCGGGCGTCTGGGCGACGATCCCCCAGCCCGCGTTGCCTATCGGCGCATAGCTGGCCAGCATGTCGACGCCCTTGCTGTTGAAGACTCTCTCCGATCCGCTCAGGCCGGAGATGACGTTGGAGATCGCCCGGTTCCCGGTCACCTTCTCGCCGATGCGGCTCGAATCGGGATGATACAGAAGCACTCCGCCGGAGCTGACCACGTAAGCGTAGGAGCCGTACGATTCGTTCGGCACGCTTCCCAATACCGTCTGGAAAATACTCGTCTCGTGCAGCCGGATCGATCCTCCGATAAAACCGTTATAACGCCCGGAGGAGTCGTAAAGAGGGGCGCTGACCATGACGATCAGCTTGTTCGTAGTCGAGCTCACGTACGGCTCGGACACGATTAGCCTCCGCTCTTTAAGCGCCTGGGCCGGCCCTTCGGAGACGAGCTTGCTGCCTTTCAGCGCGGCCGTCAGGTTCGTAGCTTCGAGCAGCGTGCCTTCCTCGTCGACGATAAACACGGAGTTAAAGAAGGAGTAGCCTTCCTGGAACAGCAGCAGTTGTTCGTGCAGATCGCTCCGCTCCAAATCGGCCGACAAATATTTCCCCGTTATTTCCAAGCTTTGCATCATATGCTGGAATATCGAATTCGTCGTTTCCGCGATTTTGCCGGCGTATACTTCGTTCAATTGAAACGTCAGCCGGAACAGCGACTTCTTCTCGTTCTGATAGGCCACGAACGTTAGGATAGCGGCCGTCGCGAACACCGTCGCGACGACGATCGCGTTTACCGTAGATCTTAGTTTGAATCCTCTGTTTTTGCGCATGCTCTATGACCCCTACGATTCTCTTTTCTTCCCTACAGTAATTCGACACGAACCAACAATTTCCTTGCCTGAGTCCGAATTCCTTTGCCATGCAAAAAGGAGCGCCCGCAGGCGCTCCCGTTCCATGTTCTTCTATAGGTTGTTCCCGGAGTCTTTGTCGATGGAGTTGTCGCCGTGAGCCAGCTTGCGCAGCCATTGATTGACGTCTACGCCGGTAAGCGCGCCGACGGTCTCCGGCATCTTCGCGAGCAGATCCGTCACATAGCCCGTCACTTTGCCGGCGCCGCCATTGGGCCCGCTGCTTCCGCCGTCGACGATGACGATCTTCTCCGTCTTCGACAGCGGCTCCGCGATTGCCCGGGCAATTTCCGGGAACTTCTGGACGATCAGCTCGATGACCGCCGCCTCTCCGTACTTGCGCAGCGCATCCGCGATCTTGTCTTTCGCTTCCGCTTCGGCAAGCCCTTTCAGCCGAATGACGTCGGCCTCGGCGGTTCCTTCCGCGCGTTCCTTGTCCGCGTTCGCGTTGCCGGCGAGCCTGACCGCTTCCGCTTCGGCTCTCGCCTTCGCCTCGATCTGGTAACGGTCGGCCTCGGCCCGCTGCTCCTGCGCGAAGCGCTCCGCTTCGGCCTGCTTCTTCACCGTCGCCACCAGCTCCCGCTCGCGGCGCTCGATCTCCTTGGCCTCCAGCTCGATCTGCTTTTCGCGCTCGATGACTTGAATTTGCATTTCTTCGGCCTTGACCGCCTGCAGCGTCTTCGCTTCCTGAAGCTTGTAGGACTGATCGGCCTCGGCCTTCCTCATATCCTGCTCGCGCTTGAACTCGGCCTTCTTCACTTCCATCTGCTTATGCGCTTCGGCGATGCTCGTCTCCGCCGTAAACTCCGCCTTCTTGCCTTCCTCCAGCGCCTTCGACTTGGCGATCTGCTCGTCCCGGTAAGCGTTCGCCTTGGCGATCTCGGCGTCCCGCTTGACTTGGGCGATCTGAGGCTGGCCGAGAGCGTCCAAATAACCGTTCTTGTCCCTGACGTCGCGAATCGTGAACGATACGATCTGCAGTCCCATTTTATTCAAATCGCTGGCCGCCACTTCCTGAACGTTTCTCGCGAACTCCTCGCGGTTTTTGTATACGTCCTCTACCGTCATCGTGCCGAGAATGGCGCGAAGATGGCCTTCCATCGTCTGCGTCGCAATCGCTTTGAGTTCGGCTTCGGGCTTGCCGAGAAACTGTTCCGCGGCGGTCGCCATCGATTCCAGATCGCCCTTGATTTTGATTTGGGCTATGCCCTCCACCAAGACCGGAACCCCGTGCATCGTATAGACTTCGGGGGTATGTACGTCGACCGTCTGCACTTGCAGCGACAGGAACGACGCCTCTTGCACGATCGGCCAGACGAACGTTCCTCCCGCCTTTACGATCTTCATCCCGTCGCGGGTAAGCGCCCCGGTGACGATCATCGCCTGGTCCGCCTTGACCGTGCGGTACCTGGAGGCGAAAACGACGACCAGCAAAATGACGACGAGCACGATGCCTACGGGAATATATAAGGTAGCGTCCATATTGAATTCCTCTCTTTCTGTAAGGGATGGCGCGGATGCGCCTTAAGCTTCTTCCACTACGAAGGTGCCGGCGTTTTCATCAATAATCCTGACCTGGGCCCCTTGCGGAATCGAGGCCTCGCCAAAAGCTTTGGCAGGGGCGCTGTGCCTCGTTCCTCCTTGCTCGTATACGATTTCTCCAAGTCTTGCGCCGGAGATGGAAGTAGCGACCTCCGCTTTCAGCCCGATCATTTGTTTGGCGGACCTTGCGCTTCCTTTTTGCGCCGCTTGCAGTGGGATGACAACCAGGAACAACACGACGGAAGAAACGCCCAGCGCGATCAAGAGCGACAAGCTGGCTACCGGCAGAGCCGACCACCCGGTATTGTGCAGCAGCATGTATCCGACTCCGCCGAACACGGTCATGAAAGTGGCGATAACGGTCGGAGACAAAAACGGCAGATCCCCGGTATGAACGTCCAAACCGAACAGGTCTCCTACAAAAGCCGACAGCACCGCGTACCCGACGCCGATTCCGAACAGCACGATCATTAACGTCTCCAAATTGTCCTGCACCTCCTCCCGATCCTTCGTAGTGGCGGTCCTACTAAGTAATACGTGATTCCTTTTGGAAAGTTACTCCTTTTTTGTATTGTTCGAGGATGTCATAAGATTAGATTCGACATTCAGGTCTTCAGACCCTCTTTCATCTATGAGCGAATGGAACAAAACTTGAAAAACGGCATCCCGCCAGCGGAATGCCGTCCTCCGTCCTTCTCTCGATTAGAAAACTTTTTTCTGCTCCCGGTCGGATTTCAAAATTTCCACCGCTTCTCTGAAGCGGAGAGAGTGCACGATCTCTCTTTCCCGAAGGAACTTGAGCGAATCCTGGATATCGACATCGTCCGTGTAGTCGATCAGCCATTGATAAGTCGCGCGCGCTTTCTCTTCCGCGGCGATATCCTCGTACAAATCCGCGATCGGATCGCCCTTTGCTTGAATATAGGTTGCGGTCCAAGGGACTCCCG
>JAEZZE010000247.1 GCA_023418755.1 Bacillota bacterium
ACATGGGACTGATGAATTCGCAGTGGGGCGTCGTGATCGTGCTCGCGTCGGGCTTGTCGATGCCGGTGTTTCTGCTGACGACGTTTTTCGAGAAGCTGCCGGCCGACCTGTACGAATCGGCGAAGATCGACGGGGCCGGGGAATGGACGACGTTCCAACGGGTGATGTTCCCGCTGGCGAGCCCTGTCGTGTTCAGCATCTGCATCATTATGTCGGTGCAAATCTGGAACCAGTTTTTCGTTCCGCTGATCATGCTGCAGAGCGAGGCGAAGAAGACGATTCCGCTCATGATCATGAAGTTCACGAACAATCTGATGTACAACATCGATTTGGCGATGGCCGGCTCCGTCATGGCGACGGTGCCGATTCTGATCCTTTTCTTTATTTTCTCCGGCAGGGTGCTGGAGGGTGTCGCTTCGGGCGGAATCAAAGGATAGAGGAGGCGCGCAGCATGGGAGGCGGAGAGATGGAAACGATGAAAGCGCAGCGGCTTCGTGCGGAAAATCTGGACGATCCGCTTGGGATAGACGTTAGGCGTCCCCGCCTAGGATGGATCGTCGCGTGCGGCAGAAGAGGGGCGGCGCAACGCGCGTATCGGGTGCTGGTCGCTTCCCGTCCGGAGCTGCTGGACGAGGACAAGGGAGATTTGTGGGACAGCGGAGCCGTGGAGAGCGCGGCGACGCAGCAGGTGGAATACGAGGGAAGCGAGCTCGTCTCGGAGCAGCGGGCGTACTGGAAGGTGCGGGCTTGGGACGAGCTCGGCCGCGCGGGCCCCTGGAGCGAGACGGCCAGTTGGTCGATGGGACTGCTGAGCCGGGACGAATGGAGAGGCGTATGGATCGGGTGGAAAAAGGACGTCAAGCCGACGAAGGAAGCGCCCAAGCCGAACGTATATATGCGAAAGGGATTCGCCGTGCGCGCCGGCGTGCGCAGGGCGACCGTGTACGCGACAGCGCTCGGGCTATACCGTTTGTGGCTGAACGGGAAACGCGTCGGACGCGACGTCTTCTCGCCGGAATGGACCGATTACCATGTGCGCGTCCAGTATCAGGCGTACGACGTCACCGGCTTGCTGAAGGAAGGGGATAACGCCGCGGGCGTTCTGCTCGGACAGGGCTGGTATTCCGGCTATATCGGCATGTTCGGGTATCAGAAATACGGCATGGACCCGGCTTATCTGATGCAGCTCAACCTCGAATACGAGGACGGTTCGCGGGAGAGCGTGACGACCGACGCGACGTGGACGGCGTCGCTAGGCCCTGTCGTTTCCTCGGATCTGCAGATGGGGGAGACGATCGACGCGCGACTGGAGATGCCGGGCTGGAACGCGCCGGGCTTCGCGGATACGGCCTGGAGTCCGGTCGACGTCATGTACGATTACCGCGGGTGGATCGTCGCGCAGATGTCGAGGCCGATCCGGGAGACGGAAGAGCGCATGCCGTACAGCTTGCGCTGGACGCCGGACGGACGGACGCTGATCGACTTCGGACAAAATATGGCGGGCTGGATCCGCGCAAGCCTGCGCGGAGCGGAGGGGACCCGGATTACGTTCCGGTTCGGCGAGGCGCTGGACGCAAGCGGCGAACTCTATACGGAAAACCTGCGCTTCGCCCGTCAGACCGACGTCTACGTGTGCCGGGGCGGAGACGAGGAGACGTTCGAGCCGACTTTTACGTACCATGGCTTCCGTTACGCGGAGGTAAGCGGTGACGGCCCGTTCGAGCTGGGCGAAGCGGTCGGCGTCGTCGTTCATTCGGATTTGCCGGAGACGGGCCGGCTCGAGACGTCGCACCCGCTCTTGAACCGGCTGATCGAGAACGTGCGCTGGACGCAGCGGGCGAACTTCATGAGCGTGCCGACGGACTGTCCGCAGCGGGACGAGCGCCACGGCTGGACGGGGGACGGACAGATTTACTCCGGAACGGCCGCTTACTATATGGACGCTTCGGCTTTTTACGCTAAATGGCTCGTCGATCTGGAGGATGCGCAGAGGCCGACCGGAGCGTATACGGATTTCGCTCCGTTCGTTTTCGGTCCGAAGACCGAGTTCGACAACGACTTTACTTACACGCATACGGCTTCGGCGGGATGGGCGGACGCTCCGCTTATCGTGGCTTGGCTGCTGTACGAAACCTACGGAGATCGGCGCGTGCTCCGCAAGCATTACGATTCGATGAAGCGCTGGGTCGAGTTCAACCGCGCTCAGTTCCCGGACGGCATTCGCGACGACGTGCCGCAGTACGGAGACTGGCTGTCCGTGAACGAGCGTCCGTTCGAGGAGCGGATCGCCGAATTCGGCCGCATGGTCAGCCATCATTCCACGACGCCCTACGATATTTTCTCGACGGCTTATATGGCTTACAGCGCCAAGCGGTTGTCGGACATCGCCGAGGCTCTGGGCGAAGAGGAGGACAGCCGGACTTACCGCGAGCGGTTCGAGACGATTCGCGCCGCGTTCGTAGACCGGTTCGTCGACGAAGACGGCCGGATCAAAGGTGATACGCAGACGGCCTACGCGATGGCGCTGGAAATGGATATGCTGCCGGAGCGGCTGCGAGGGGCCGCGGTCGCGAGGCTTGTCGGCAAAATCCGCGAGCTGGGAGATATGGCGACGACGGGCTTCCTGGGTACGAAGTTTCTGATGGACGCGCTCGTGCGCGAAGGGCATGCCGAATTGGCGTTCCGCCTGCTGCTGCGCGAGGAGTACCCGTCCTGGCTGTATTCGGTCCGCCAGGGCGCGACGACGATCTGGGAACGCTGGGACGGCTGGACGGAGGAGCGGGGCTTCCAGGACCCGGGAATGAACTCGCTGTGCCATTACGCTTTCGGCTCAGTTGGCGAATGGCTGTTCCGGCACGTCGGCGGCATCGGGCGCGAAGGCGCGGAAGCGGGGGGCGGGGCGATGCTCATTCGGCCGCGGCCGCTCGGCGGGCTGACGTTCGCGCGCTGCCGGTACGACAGCGTATGCGGGCCGGTCGCGACGGAATGGCGGATCGCGAACGGAGAGCTGCTGCTGAACGTGGAGGTGCCCGCCAACGCGACCGCGCACGTCTACGTTCCGTCGGCGGAAGGCACGGAGGTGCTGGAGGGCGGCGGCGCGGCGCGGATCGCGGAAGGCGTCCGCGAAGTCGGCCGCGAGGACGGCTGCGCCGTGTTCCGGGTAGGGGCGGGAACTTATCGTTTCGTTTCGCTGCTGCCGGCGTAGTCGGTCGAACCTTACGAAGAATGTCGAAGAAGCTTGCTTCGGAAATCGCTAGAAGGCTACAATGAGAGAAACGGTTATCTTTATATAGGTTATTCATAGGGTTAACGCATAGTCCGGCGGAAGAGGCTAGCGAGGGGAGGACGCGACCATGCAGGAGGAAATGTCGACAGTGATCCTGGCGGGCGGGCAAGGCCGGCGAATGGGCGGCTGCAATAAGGCGCTGCTGACGATCGGGCAGGAATCGCTCATCGAACGACAGCTCCGCGAAGCGTCGCAAACGTCCTCCGACATCATCGTCGTCGCCAACGATCCTGGATTCGCCGAACGATTGCGGGAGCTGGCGCCTCTCGTCCGGACCGTACCCGACGTCTATCCGGGGGAAGGCCCGCTCGCCGGCGTTCACGCCGGTTTCCGGGCCGCGATCTCCCCGTATGTCTGGCTGCTCGGTTGCGATCAGCCTTATCCGAGCGCTGCCGCGGCCGATTACTTGCTCCGCAGGCTGACGCCGGGCTCGGCGCAAGGGGCGGTTCCCTTGATCGGAGACCGGCTGCAGCCTCTTCACGCGGTCTACCGGAGAGAAGCCGGAACGGTTGCCGAGAAGCTGCTGCAAGCCGGAAAGCGCCGGTTACGGGAATGGCTGGAACGGTTCGAGCTGCAAGCAGTCGGGGAAAACGAGCTGCAAGAAGCCGGTTTTTCGCTCGCTTTGGCGGACGATATCGATACGCCGGAGCAGCTCGCGAAGGAAAACGCCCGTTGGACGGAGCATACGCGGCAAAGGGGTTAGCTTCTAACATGCAGCAGGCAGACAGTCCCGAGAGGTTCCGCCGCAAGGCGGTACATCCGGAAGAAGCGCAGCAAGCGATATTGCAGCACGTCCGGATTCTCGGCCCGGAGAACGTTGGCTTGCACGAGGCGTGGGGCAGACATTTGGCGGAGGCGCTGATCGCGCCGCATCCGTTCCCGCCCTTCCGCCGCTCGGGCATGGACGGCTACGCCGTGCGCACGCCGGATCTGGAGCATGCCCGGCCCGACCGCCCGGCGGAGCTTGCCGTGCTGGAGAATTTGCCCGGAGGCAAGGAGCCGAAGCATCCGCTCGGCCCCGGCCAGGCATCCCGGATTATGACCGGAGGAATGGTGCCCCAAGGGGCGGACGCCGTCGTTATGCTGGAGATGGTCACGGCGGGGGAACGCGACGGCCGTCCCTTCGTGCGGATCGGCAAGTCCGTGCCGCCCGGAGCCCATATTTCCGAGATCGGCAGCGAGATTCGCGAAGGCGAGAAGCTGCTGCCTGCCGGCCGATCGATCGGAGCGGGGGAGAGCGCTCTTCTCGCTTCGTGCGGCTGCGCGCGCGTTGCCGTAACGAGGCGGCCGCGCGTGGCGATCCTGTCCACCGGCAGCGAGCTGCTGGAGGTGGACGAGCCGCTTGCGCCCGCGAAAATCCGCAACAGCAACGCGCCGATGCTGGCGGCGCTCGTTCGGGAGTTCGGCGCGGAGCCGATCCTGCTCGGCAAGGTGCCGGACGATGCGGAAGCGGCCGGCAAGCTCTTGCGTCGGACGCTGGCCGGCTGCGATCTACTGCTTACTTCCGGCGGCGTGTCGGTCGGAGATTACGACGTCATGGTCGATATTTTGGCGCAGCCGGACGTAAAGCTGCTGTTCAACAAAATCGCGATGCGGCCGGGTAGTCCGACGTCCGCCGCTATGTTCGGGGAGAAGCCGGTGCTCGCGCTTTCCGGCAATCCGGGAGCATGCTTCGTCGGTTTCCATCTGTTCGCCGTCCCGGCGCTTAGCCGTATGCTGGGCATGGAACAGACCGTTCAGCCCTCGTATACGGCCTTCTTGGACGAGGACTTCCCGAAAGTGAACGCCTATCGCCGCTACGTTCGGGCCAGCGCCTCGATCAGGGACGGGCAAGCATGGGCAACGCCGACGGGGGACGATAAATCGAGCTTGATGACGACGATCGCAGGAGCGGATTGCCTGATCGAAATTCCCCCGACGAAGGAAGGGCTGAAGCGGGGGCATCCCGTGAAGGTATGGAAAATAAAGCGGTAGCCGGGAAAGGAACGGTCAGCGATGCGCATCATTCAAATCGTCGGATATAAAAATTCAGGCAAGACGACGCTGGCATGCGAGCTGATTCGGACCTTCGCCGCCGAAGGCCGCAAAGTCGGAACGCTTAAGCACGACGCCCATCGGTTCGAGCCGGATCCGCCGGATACGGATACATGGAAGCATCGACGGGCCGGATCGTCGGCGACGGCGATCGTCTCTCCGGAGCGGACGGCTTGGGTGCTGGAGCGGTCGACGCCCATCGAGGAGTTGGTGTCGCAGATGGAGACGCGCGATCTCGACGTTCTGATTATCGAAGGCTTCAAGTCCGCGCCTTATCCGAAAATCGCGTTGATTCGGGACGAAGCGGACGCCGATTTGCTGCAGCTGTCCAACATCGTCGCGGTCGGGCTCCGCAATCCGCTTCCTTCGGTCGAGGAACGAGCGGGGGAAAGGGGGATTCCGGTGTTCCTCCATGCGGAATCCGGTTCGTTCGAGCCTCTTCTCGCTTTTTTTAGATCCTAATAAGCAACTGCTTGGAAACGATAGCGACTGGAAGCGAACGTTGATCCTCCTTGCTTAGCGCGATTACGAGGATGCGCGCGATTCATCCGATTGGAATTGACAAGTCTCGAAGGAATAGTGTAAATTATCGGGAAGTTATGTTGACTTAGATATCATGGAATGGCTTAGACCAAGGACATGAGATTCGGCCCGCCGTCGCGCAGAGAGGGAGCTCCAGGCTGCAAAGCTTCCCGACGGTCCGCGATCTTCCCGCCTTGCGAGCCGCAGCGGTGAACCCGAAGTATCCGCTGCCGGGAAATATCCCGTTATCCGGTTGAGGAGTGCCGAACGCGCTAGCGGAAGGCATTCGAATTAGGGTGGTACCGCGAACGCATTCGTCCCTTGACGAGTGCTTTTTTATTTGAAGGGGGTCGTCAAACGATGAGACAAAGCCGATTGTTCGCCCATACCTATCGGGAAGCGCCGGCGGAAGCCGATGCGGTCAGCCACCGGCTGCTGCTGCGCGCCGGGTTCATCCGGCAATTGGCGGCGGGAGTGTACGCGTATTTGCCGCTGGGCCGCAGGGTGCTGCGAAGACTGGAAAGCATCGTTCGGGAAGAAATGGACCGGGCAGGCGCTCAAGAGCTGCTGATGCCGGCCATGCAGCCAGCCGAACTGTGGCGGGCATCGGGACGTTATTCCGCTTACGGCCCGGAATTGATGCGGCTAAGCGACCGTCACGACCGGGAATTCGCGCTCGGGCCGACTCATGAGGAGGTCGTAACGGCGCTTGCCCGCGACGAGATTCATTCCTACCGCAAGCTGCCGGCGACCGTCTATCAGATTCAGACGAAGTTCCGGGACGAGAGGCGTCCGCGCTTTGGCCTGATGAGAGGCCGGGAATTCGTCATGAAAGACGCTTATTCCTTCGATACCGATCCCGCAGGGCTGGATCAAAGCTATCGGGCCATGTACGCGGCATATGAACGCATTTTCTCCCGGAGCGGTATAAACGCGCGGGCGGTGGAGGCGGATGCCGGAACGATCGGCGGAGAGGGAGGCACGCATGAGTTCATGGCGCTCGCCGATATCGGCGAGGATACGATCGTCTCCTGTTCGCATTGCGGCTATGCGGCGAATTTGGAGAAGGCGGAAGCCGGAGGAATAGCGGAAGCCGAGGGGGCGAAAACCGGAGAAGCATCGCCGATGCCGGAGCGGATTTACACGCCGAACGTAAGGACGATCGAAGAACTGGCGATGTTTTTGGATGTGCCGCCTTCCGGCCTGCTTAAGACGATGATCTACGAAGCGGACGGCAAAATCGTTGCCGTTCTGGTCCGCGGAGACCGCGAGGTGAACGAGGCGAAGCTTCGGGCTCGCTTGCAGGCAACGGAGCTGACGATCGCGGACGAGGAAGCCGTGGCGCGAACGACCGGAGCGCCGATCGGCTTTGCCGGTCCGGTCGGTCTGGACGTGCCGATATTCGCCGATCGGGAGATCGCGGACGGAGACGGCTGGATCGCGGGGGCGAACGAGCGCGATTATCACGTGCGCGGAGCGAAGCCGGGCAGAGACTTCCCCGTCGAAGCGACGGGCGATTTCCGCAACGCCGCGGAAGGCGAACGCTGCCCGAGATGCGGAGAAGGGACAACCCGCTTCCATAGAGGGATAGAGGTCGGCCATGTGTTCAAGCTCGGAACGAAATACAGCGAACGGCTGAACGCGACCTACTTGGACAAGGAAGGCCGGAAAAGGCCGCTGACGATGGGCTGTTACGGGATCGGCGTATCCCGCATGCTGGCGGCCGCGGTCGAACAGCATCATGACGAGGCGGGCATCGTCTGGCCGGCGGCCATCGCGCCTTTCCGCGTCCATATCGTTCCGGTCTCGATGCAGGACGATTCCCAGAGAGAGCTGGCCGAAACCCTCTACGAACGTTTTCTGGCCGCCGGAATCGACGCGCTGCTCGACGACCGCGACGAACGGGCAGGCGTGAAGTTCAAGGATTCCGATCTCATTGGCGTTCCGATTCGTATCGTCGTCGGCAAACGAGCTGCTTTCGGCGAGGTCGAAATGAAAATTCGAGACCGCCCCGACAGCGCGGCGTTAACCGTCGAAGAAGCCTGCAAAGCCGTACGGGACGCCATGACCGGATCAGGAGGAGCCGATGAGTTTCTTTGAACGTATGGCGAGTGAGGCCGGGGTCTCCCTGAACGAGCAACAGCGCCGGGCCGCTTCTCACGCCGAAGGTCCGCTGCTGCTGCTCGCCTCTCCGGGATCGGGCAAAACGACGACGATGCTGCTGAGGATCGCTTATTTAATGGAAATGAAGAAAGTCCCGGCAGCGCGGATCAAAGCGGTGACGTTCAGCAAAGCGTCGGCGGAAGACATGAAGACGCGGTTCTCCAAGCTGTTTCCGGCGCTGGCCGCGAGCGCTCCAGATTTCTCTACCCTTCACAGCCTGGCGTTCGAGATCGTCAGGGATCATTTTCGCAGGCGCGGCATTACTTATCGCATCATCGAAGGACGAAGCGGCGAAGAGGACGAGGGGCGGCCGAACAAGCCGAAAATCCTCCGCGAGCTGTACCGCCGGGCTAACGGCGATTATCCCCCGGACGACCGAATGGAGGAGCTGACGAGATACATCGGCTTTGTCAAAAACAAGTTGGTCGCGCCGGAGCGGCTGCCGTCGGTGAAGTGCGACGTTCCGAAGGCGGAGACGATCTACAGGGAGTACGAGCATTATAAGCGTACGGCCGAAGACGGACTGCTGATCGACTTCGACGACATGCTGACGGAGGCCGACGCGGCGCTGGGCGGGGATCCCGCCTTGCTCGCGAAATACCAAAGCCGGTTCGATTACGTGATGACGGACGAAAGCCAGGATACGTCGCTCGTTCAGCACGAGATCGTGGAGAAGCTTGTCCGCAAGCACCGCAATCTGTGGGTCGTCGCCGACGACGACCAGAGCATCTACGGATGGCGCGCCGCCGAACCCGAGTATTTGCTGGGGTTTAAGGAGAAGCATCCGCAGGCCGCTGTATTGCTGCTGGAGCAGAACTATCGTTCGACCCCGAACATCGTCGACGTCGCGAACCGGTTCATCAAGCGCAACCGCGAGCGCTACGACAAAAACATGTTTACGGACAATCCGCCCGGGGATCCGATCACGATTACGGTGCTGCCGGATTATCGCTATCAGGCGAAATACGTGACCGAGAAAATCATCGACGAAGGCGAGCTGGACGATACCGCGATCCTGTACCGGAACAACGGCTCCTCCATTCTGCTTATGAACGCCCTGGAGCGGGCGGGCATCCCCTTTTACATGAAGGACGGAGATGCGCGTTTTTTCTCCCACTGGGTTGTGGAGGACGTGCTGAACTTCATGCGGTTGACCTATAACGACCGGCGGGCGGACATTCTGGAAAAAATTCATTTGAAGTTCGGCGGCTATATATCCAGGAAGCAGATGGAACAGCTGCTGGAGCTGAAAGAGGACCCGGACGATTCGGTGTTCGATCGTCTGGTCAAACATATTCCGCTCCGGGATTACCAAGGGAAGGCGCTGGCGGCGTGCAAGCTGGCGTTTCGCGGCATGCAGGGAGCCGCGCCGCTTGCGGCGATCCGCACGATCCGCGGCAGGCTCGGATACGACAAGGCGATCGACAAGTCGTGCGAGCGGATGGGCTACCGGAAAGAGACGCTGCTCGGCATTCTGAGCGCGCTCGAGGAAATTGCCGAACCGCTGGAGACGATGGAACAGTTCGCGGGCAGACTGAAGTTTCTTGAAGGACGAATGAGACGATCGAGAGGCGCCAAGCAAGACGGAGCGGTCACCCTTTCTACGCTGCATAGCGCCAAAGGGCTGGAGTTCTCCCGCGTCTAAATCGTCGACTTGATCGAAGGCGTGCTGCCTTCGGCCGACGACGTTCGCAAATGGGAGAAGGGGGACGCCGGAGATATGGAGGAGGCGGCGCGGCTGTTTTACGTGGGCATGACGAGAGCGAAGCGGCGCCTCGAATTGCTCTCGTATGCGAGCAAGGAAGGGGAGCCGGTCCGGTTGTCGCGTTTCGTCGACGACGTTCGCCGGCTTCAGCCTGCGGCGCCTCGCCCGGCAGTTGAAACCGGCGCGAAAGCGCCGCCGGTCGTCCGGGCGAATGCGAACGCGATTCGCGATCCCGCGCGGCTCGTCGTCGGCGCGAAAGTCCGGCATGCCGTCTTCGGCGACGGTGAGATCGTCTTGACGCTCGGGGACAGCATGGATATTCGGTTTCGCGAAGAGACGAAGCGGTTGTCCGCCAACATCTGCGTGCAGATGGGGCTGCTGGAGCCGGCGTCCCCGGACTAGGCGCTTCGGAGCATGTCGTCCGGCCCCGCCGAGTATCGACGCGAGAGAGCCGCCTCCGTTTCTTGCGGCTATTCGCCCAATCCGGCCGACGGGACGGAATCGTCCCATCCCGCATCTCGACCCATCCGGATTCATCGGTCCGCAGAACCGTCTCCGACCGCGTTGCCGAAGCTTGCGATCGGAATCCCGTGTTCCGCCCCATCCCTTTCGCGGGAATCGGCTCCGGCGCGCCGCCGGAGCCTTCGGTCAGGATCCCGTGGACCGGTATCTTCGGACGCCGAAGTTCCAGAGCATCAGGCAGGGAACGATGAACAGACAGCCGGCCAGCGGAGCGAGCATGTAAGGCACGCCGCTCCCTTCCGTCCGGCCGAGAATATATTGGAGCGGCAAATAGTTGACGCAGCCGAACGGGATGACGTAGGTGAAGAAGCGGGTCACCCATTTGTTGTAGATGCTCAGCGGATACTGGGCCATCTCCCGTCCTCCGTCGGTGAAAATGTTGGCGACTTCCAACCCCTGCACCGTCCAGAAGCACATTGTCGCCATCAGAATGAAGATGCCGGTGAAGATCAGGACGCCGCTGGCGATCATGAGCGCAAGCGTAACGCCTTTCATGAACGTCCAGTCCGCCTCCACGCGGCTTATCGCCCATACGAGCACGACCAGGCTTTGCAGCAGGCGGCCGAAGCGGGTGAATTCGAATTTCGAGCCGAGCACCTGGAGCACGGTGCTTCGCGGACGGACGAGCAACCGATCGAAGTCGCCGCTGACGATCAGGCTGGAGAACATATCGAAGCCCCGCGCCAGACACTCGGAGATGGCGAACGCCATATGGATAACGCCGAAGACGAGCGCGACCTCGAAGAAATCCCAGCCTTGGATTTGCCCGAACCGGTCGAACAGGAAATACAGTCCCGCGAACACGGAGAAGGGGATGAAAAACTGTCCGAAGGACAGCAGCCAGAACGAGGTCCGGTACTGCAGCTGGGATTTGAACAAAATGAGCAAATATTTGCCGAACAGTCTCATGCCGGGCTAACCTCCTTGAATGACGA